>DASWYG010000335.1:0-5458 GCA_036405075.1 Bacteroidia bacterium
TTTCCCTATTTTGTAAAGGTAAAATTCTGTCATTACTGCCATGTATCCGATAAGTATTTGAGAAGCTAAATTCACTTTTCCAAATCAACACTTTTTCTATGGCCCATTTCAAAAAATAACTATCCGTGTCATTTAAAATCGACTTCAATAGTTGTTTATCTTGCTTTGTATGTGCGCCAAAAAACCAATAACTGATGAAATTTGCTCGTTTTAAGACCCATGAAGGCAGTATTTTATGCAACTTAAGGTATCCGGACCATCTGTACAAAACAGGCAACTCAGAGGGCGACTGAAGGGAAGAAATCAGAACAATGTTTTCTACCTCTATTAATTTGGCTACTTCAAGCGCTATAATACCGCCAAATGAAAGCCCAATCAGCGTTGGCTTGGCAGTTTTGATCTGATCCAATAATCTTGATGCATAATGCTCAATACCCTCTTGCTTCAAAGGCCTCTCCCATTGCACAAATGTGACATCAAAACCAGTTAGATGAATGTTGCAGAAAACCCTTTCATCGGCTCCCAATCCACTGAAAACAATGACTGATTTTTTCAAGTTACCTCTATGATCTATACACGTTGGGATTGTGCAGTTCCATCCATTTAGTAGGATCCGCAAGTTCGGTCCAACCAAATTGTTTATACAAGCCATGAGCATCTCCGGTGAGTAAAATCCATCGTCTCAGTCCTTGCAGATTTGGATGAGACATGATCGCTTCCATCAACCATTTAGAGATTCCCTGACCTCTGTGAGCATCCAACACATAAACATCACCCAAATAGGCAATGGTTGAATAGTCAGAAATAACACGGGCAAAACCAATTTGTTTGCCTTGATGATAAACACCGAAACACAACGAATGATCGATGGACAACTGTACTTTTTCTTTGGGTATATTGAGGCACCAATAGGCTTCAGTAGACAAAAACCCGTGAATGGCGTTGATGTCTAGTTTAGTTGGGTCAGTTGAGATACTATAATCGTTTTTCTGAAGTTCTATAAAAGTCATATTATAAGTATTTAAAACTATGAAATTTCTGTTTGAATTTTGAATTTCCAAAAGTTATAAGTCATTTCAAATTTGATTTCTCCTTTTCCATGTATGCCAATTTCTTCCCATCCATGTTTCTTGTAGAATCCTTCTGCTCTGGTATTAGGCGAAGTGCCCAACCATACTGCTGTTTGTGTTTGGTTGAAGTACCAATTTAGCATGACATCATGAAGTTGCAGACCAATTCCAAGTTTCTCAAAGTCAGGATGCACAAACAAAGCCCAGATATTATTGGCCTTTAAATCAACAATAGAAAAACCTACAACCCTTCCCTCAACTTGAAAAACCCATCCTTTACCTCTATTGGTGATGTATTCCATACAATCCTCATCTGTTACCAAACGAGGATCTGACAGTGTATTTTCCTTTACAGAATTTCTTACAAATTGAATTTGTTGTACATCTTCTATTCTGGCTTCTCTCAATGACATTATATGGTTAATATTTTAGTAAAATAAATTCAATTGCCATATTTCTCCTTCACATAAGCAACACTTGTATCAACAAGGGCTTTGAGCGTATTCAGATCAATGTCCGACAATTTATTGATATAAATGCAAGCTTTGCCCATTTTAAATTTCCCCAATTGATCCAGCAATTGATTTTGACTTTCAGTACCACTGTAGACATATAGAGATATAGCTGCTTTACGAGGCGAGAAGCCAACTATTGGCCAATCTCCTTCTTGCTTGCTTTTGTCGGATTTATAGTGATAAACCCCAAATCCTACAATGGATGGCCCCCACATTTTGGGTTCAAACCCTGTCCATTCTTGCATCAAACGAATCAGTTCAAAACTGTCCTTTACTTTTTGCTCATTGTTGGCAAAGGCATGTATGAATTCACTGACATTTACATCTGTTTGTTTGGTTTTGATTTCAGCCATGATGGTATTTTAAAGTTAAGTATTGGGGCAATTAATTTTTATAAACGTTAAGATTGAAATAGGCATTGACAATGAAACCTTGATTGTTTTGAAAAGCATTTTTTCCATTGATCTCTCTTCCAAACTGAATGATCTGATTCAAATAACCGGCTTCAATTCTTGTGCTTCTATTGAAACTATAGCCCAGCATGAGGCCAACGCGATTCTGATCAAACACATTTTCAGCAACATTCTTTCCAAATCCAATGAACACTTCATCGTACACAGCTAAATAAGGTGTTTTGTCATTTATCTCACTGCCCTTTAATGGCAATTGCACACGTAGCATGTACCTCATGCGGTTGTAGAATGGAAACTCATCTTCTTTATCGAGTTGATTTGAACTGTATCTGCCAATGAATCTCTGTTCGAGCATAAATCTGTGCAAAAACTCAAATTTACCTTCTTTTTGATTGAGTTGCAATACTTCAAACACCCGGTGTTCAGTAAAATCTTTACCCATTGAATTGATGGGTATATCGCCATAATTAAATGTTTCCACCCATGCATAACCCAGTCTAAACAAGACCTTTTCGCGGGGTTTATAATTCACTCCCACTCTGAGCAGACTTTGTTGCCAATTGCTGATGAGATCATGTCTTCGAAATTGATACTCGGCATGAACACCAAGTTTTGGATTCAGATTAAAAGTAGCAAATCCATTGAGCCATCCGATGTTTTCATAAGTATGTATGCGATTGTTTTGAGCGATTGTTTTTTCAACTACCATAACAAGACAGAATAGAAGTAAAAAGCAATAGAAATTGCAGCTTACATGCTTAAACCTACTGCTCATTCGACATTTTTCCATACTGTCGCAATTTACTTCTTTCAATTAGAATTATCATTAAATCCTAAATCGAAAGACGATCAATCTCAGTGAAATCATTGAAGTGTTTTTCCATGCCCTTTTCAGTGAGTATTTCGTAGTTGGTGCTTCCAATGCCCACAAATTCTATGTTCAGGTTCTGGGCTGTCAGCAGATCCCAAACGCCATCACCAAAAGATATGATTCTCTCAAATCTTTCGACTTCATGGTGCTTCAAGGCATTTTCAATGGCTGTCTCAAGGAGTTTTTCCCTTTCTTCAATTTCATTGGATGCAATCAGTAAATCTGTGTGACACTTGACATTGATCTGTTCCAATTTGTATATAGCAGGTTTAAAAAACGAACCGGTTGCATAGCATACGGCAAATTCAGTTTCTCGTTCCAGGTACTCAATGAATTGCTTGGCACCAGCAATTTCCAGCACCTTGTGATTGGTGATTAAATCATACAAATTGTCTTCAAATCGATCTTGCAGTGCTTTATCGAATGGCTCATTGGTAGCAGTTTCAAATATAAATTTTGCTATATGTGAATCTGTGTGGTGCTTGTAGGTTCCAAATTTGTCATTGAACTCTTTCACGCCTATGGCAACAAGGCTCTTATTAAAGGCGTCCTGATGAATTTTAACTGAATCTGTTAAAGTGCCATCAATGTCAAATATGATCAGTTTGGTTTTTTTCATTATTACTCAAATAAAGTGTCATTTTCAGCTTGCTAACCTCAATGCTCATTTCCTGTTGTCTTCAAACAAATTAAAATGGAATCCATTTTTAACCTCATTGCCCTTGTTGTCGATGCACATCAAGTAACCTTTATTCGAATTACCGGCATTTGAACCATCTTTTGAAGACTGGTTCTGAGAACGAATCAGCAGTTTGTTACAGATGAAATTATTACCGCTCAATGCATGAATGGTGATGATACTGTCATTAATGTCATAGGTTCCATATTCATAACTATCGCTTAAAATACCTGCAGACAACATTATACATTCTCCATTTTGCTTAAAGTCAAGAAAAAGTGAACCCAAATCAGCATTGTAGGCACCTTTTAACAAAGTTGGAGAATCCAATCTATTCGTATGTGCCTTATTGAAACCCCAATTGCATAAAATGACAAAACCTCCAATGACAGTTGGCACAAAGCTCAATAAATTCCTCGATTCTTTAAAGACTTCTATATCATTGCTAACCATCAATAAATAGATCACAAAACCTACAATTAACAAAAAAAACAATGCAATTCCATCCACAATGGTTTCTTGTTTGATCATTCCCTTCAATAGAAAGAAAACACAAACCCCTATCAAAATCAATAGAACCATGCGGACTGTAAGTAATCTTCTGATCAAGGGTATGTATGTATTTTATTAATAACTGGATGAATGATGAACCATAACTTTACCCTCTAAAAACAGAATGGTTCAAGTTGATGGATTTAAATTTTATTTTATTCAATCCTTCTCCTCCTTTTGCCACAATGATTTGAAAGCATTGAAGACTGCTTGATGCAAGATGGTTGCATGGTTCTCTTGGGGAAAATAATCAAAATCAAGCATGACTTTATTGCTTTTAATTTTAACTAACATGTCATACAAAAGGCGTACATCCTCTTCCATGACGCGAGCCGGTTTGGAAGGTGTAAGACCTTCTTTGCCAACGCCAATAAATACCTTTACGTTTTCAAGACTTGTCGGCAATTTGTTCAACAATGAACCACTGTCCCACCACAGGCTTGGACTCACAATGATGTAATGGGTGAACAGTGACGTTTTGGTCAAGAGTATTTCAGTTGCCAACAAGCCTCCCAAAGATTGACCGATGATGGTCTTTGTGCCATTGGTCTTGTATTTGGCTTGAATGAATGGTTGCAGTTCTTTTTCAATGAAAGCAATGAATTTATCTGAATGCCCCGAACTGGGGTTGTTCCTCTTATCGTATTCAACAGTGGATGGAAAAGTAAAATCCCTCCTTCTGTCGACATTGGCAATGCCCACCACTATAGACTTAGGCACTTGATCGACCCATTCAAAACTATTGAATTGAACCAGTCCCACAATGTGAATGAAGTCTTCATCGGCCGATCCATCGAGCAGATAAATGACCGGGTATTTCACTGTGTCTTTTGGATCATACCCTTCGGGCAAATAAACATTGAGTATCCTTTTTTCCTTGAGTTCTTTGGATTGAATTTCTTCTATCACGCCCAAGACGAAAGGCTTGGTGCTTTCAGTTTGCTTGGACTTGGTTGATTGTGCAAAAACAAAAACAGCGTTAAAAAATGAAAGTAAAATGATGATGGTTTTAATCATAGATCTTTTAGTTGAAGAGACAATAGACATTAAAGACAAAATTCGACATTTTAAGGAGCAATCAAAACACAAAACTCAAACATTTTAAATCATCATTGAATTATTTAATGTTTTTGGCGTTTGGACTAATAACAAATGAAGCAAACATTCTCCTTATTTAAAGTAAACAATAAGGAAGTAAGTCCTGAAAATTCATTCAAAATACACAAAAATCCATATTTTTGAAGAATTTTTTAAAAGACTAAATCTCTTCTAAATGATGAAAAACGTAAAACTAAAAAAATCAACTAATTGCCATACAGGTATAAGTTCAGCTTTAAGCATTAAATTCATTTCTGTTT
>DASWYG010000336.1:0-1600 GCA_036405075.1 Bacteroidia bacterium
TTTAAAAGTAAAAAAGCGTTGAACTTTGAGCTCAGTTTTTTACAATTCTGATGGTTTCACTTGTTAATCCGTTGTTTACCTGGATAAAATAAATACCTGCATCAAGACTCGTGAGGTCTAAAGTGATGTGGCCGTTTTCAGGTTGGATTGGTTCAAGTACCAATTGAGACATAGAATTCAAGACCTTAATGGAAGTATTTTCCAAGGTTTCTTGCTTAAATTCAATATTTAATAATCCATTAGTAGGATTAGGATATGCATTGATTTGTATTGGCGATTGATTAAAATCGATACTAAGAACGTTAAATGTCTCAGTTTCACCATTTATATCAGTTTGACTTAATCTGTAAAATTGAACACCATGAACCAATTTGGAATCAATATATTCGTAATTGATCACATTGTCTGAAGACAATTTACCGTCGATGGTTGCAATACTTGTCCAATTGATTCCGTCTGTAGATTTCTCAAGATTGAAGTAATCATTGTTGAATTCACCAATTGTTGACCAAGAGATTTTTGAGGCAGATTGTATTAATTCTGCATTGTAATTGATCAATTTTACTGGTAGTGGGTTTAATCCCAATGGAGAAGCAATAGTAATACCTTGTAAGGTTCCGGCTACTCTGGTATCGGTTGTTAAAGAACCAACTGTTCTGTTACCTGACAAAGTAGATGAAATAGGATTCCAAGTTGTACCATTGAAAACAGCTACATCTAAATCTGTAGAATCGGTGATACCTCCGCTTCTTTGATGTTGGTTAAAGAAAACAGTGTATCTTGAAGTTCTATTATTTGCAGACCTTGACATGCTCCATTGTTCTTTTTGGCTGATGTTACCACCACCATTTAAAGTACCACTTGGAGCAGTATAAGAATATTCTGCAGTATGATGTTGAGTTGTTGAATTGCTGCTGAAGTCAGAGATACCAATTGGTGCCATGAAAGTACCATTACCGATTGGGTATGTAAAAGCATCATTACCTGCTTTTCTAACCGGGCCATCCACGTGACTAGCGTCTGAGAAACCTGATGCAGTAGCATCGTTGGCAAAAATCAAAAGATTGCTTGCATCAGTTTGTAAAATACCATTTATGAACCTCATATTGCTATAGACATAAAAATTTATGGCTTCAGGGCTTATGATTGAAACGGTTGAAACAGTATTTAAAATGACAACATCAGCATTGATATCACCACTTGAATTGTTTTGAGAGTTGGTAAAACTTCCACCAAAGAAATACAAAGTATCGTTAATGGTGATGTTGCTGGTTCTGATGTCGAAACTACCACCAGTAATGGTCATTGTCCTTACAGTTCTATTGGCAGATAATCGAGGTTGATTGGGAGCACCGGCATTGATGAAAATTTCATCGCCATTTTGAGGTCTGGAGCTTGCAGATGTTGTAGTCCAGTTGGATTTGGTGTCGTAGTTATTACTAGTTGCACCGGTCCATGTCCATCTTACTGCATAAGTCATGGAGGAACATGCCAATGCAATGGTTAAAGTTAGTGTTTTAATAAAAGATCTCATCGTATTTGTGTAATTGTCATTTTGAGATTTAGTATAAAATACTTTAGTATTAAATATCAATTTGAC
>DASWYG010000337.1:0-10482 GCA_036405075.1 Bacteroidia bacterium
TACTTAGTAAGAAAATACGACATGAATGTGCGTTCATAATAACTTTAAGAAATTTAACAAAATTGAACAAAACATGCTTTGTTCAACGAGGGTTCAAAAGTAATCAAAGGAGATTAAAAATCGTTCATATTCACCTAAATAAAGCTATAGAAATAAATGATGTATCGACCAATTAATCGGTAGAATGGCGCTATAGCTGTTTCAACAAATGTTGAGGTAAATTTTACAAACTCCAATATTCCATGGATTTGAAAGTTCCTCTGTAAAGTCCTTTCAAATCGAGCACAAAAGATTTCGGATTACATATCGATTGGAAATAGGCTTCATTGAGGCCACGGTATTCCTGATGACTAACTGCAGCAATGACACCATCATAAGCATTTCCGATTTCTGAAGCCAAATGGAAGCCGTACTCTTCAAATACTTCTTCTGCATCAGCTCTCGGATCTACTACAACTACATTAACGCTGTAGCTTTGGAGTTCTTTCACGATGTCAACGATCTTAGAATTTCTGATATCGGCAACATCTTCTTTAAAAGTTGCTCCAAGAATCAGGATTTTAGCATCCTTGATTTTCTTGTCATTATTGATGAGTTTTTTGATTGCTACTTTGGCAATGTGAGCACCCATCATGTCATTGGTAAAACGACCTGCTGCAATTACTCGAGGATGCAAGCCAAGTTCGGTGGCTTTGTATGTGAGGTAATAAGGATCAACGCCAATGCAATGACCTCCAACCAAACCCGGGCTAAACTTGAGGAAATTCCATTTGGTTCCGGCGGCTTCGATCACATCATAGGTATTGATACCCATTTTATCAAATATCAAACTCAATTCATTCATCAATGAAATGTTGAGGTCTCTTTGTGTGTTTTCAATGATTTTTGCAGCTTCAGCAACTTTGATGCTTGCTGCTTTGTGAATACCTGCAGTGATGATAGAACCATACAGTGCAGCGATTTCCTCTAAACTTTCAGCATCGCTGCCTGAAACTATCTTAAGAATCTTTGTCAGTGTGTTCACTTTATCACCCGGATTGATTCTCTCAGGAGAGTATCCAACTTTGAAATCTTTGTTAAAGACAAGACCACTTTCTTTTTCCATTACAGGAATGCAATCTTCTTCGGTGCAGCCAGGATATACTGTTGATTCGAACACAACATAATCGCCTTTTTTGAGCACTTTACCAACGGTTTTAGAAGCTCCTACCAAAGGTTTTAAATCAGGATTCTTACCTTCATCGATAGGTGTAGGAACTGCTACTATGTAAAAATTGCAGTTTCTGATGTCTTCAAGATCATGAGAAAAACTAATCTTCTTGCCTACAAATTCATGTGCTTCAACTTCTTTACTTGGGTCTTCGTTGTTGCGGAGCATTGCTACTCTTTTAGGATTGATATCAAAACCAACCACATTGTATTTACCGGCAAACTCAAGCGCCAGCGGTAAACCAACATATCCCAAACCGATAACAGCTATCGACTTTTCTCCTTTTTCTATTTCGTTGAATATTCCCATTGAACTAATTTTTAGGCCTTTCTCAATTTAAGTTGGCAAAAATAACCTTTATTGAAAGAAAAACAAACCTTACAAGTCTCAGTTAAACACTTGTTTTCAACTAAATTGGACGCTTAGTCAAACTTAGTCTTTCAATGATTTTTAATGTTTCGAAGGCAATTCCAATACAGAGTTCCACTGCTTGGCTTTTTGATTGTAACTGACTCTTTCATCCGGGAACATGATGTATTCATCTTTTGAAAACTGCGGGTAATATTTTTTCAAATCCGCACCGGCAGTGGCATCTAAAAACAAACGAGCTGCTTTGGGATACAATTGAACTTTTCGCATTTTCCAGGTCCAAAACAACTCTTCGTATGTGGATGTGTCAATATTGCCCATGGCATTTCTCTTGAATCTTGCGCAGATGGCCAGGTATTTATCTCGTTTTATGCTAGGTTCTAATCGGGTGATCATAAAATAATATTGGCCATCACTACCCTTTCCATAATAAAGCGGCTGCACTTCCCTTTCTTTTTTGTGCATTTCAATGGCATAGCGATAAGCCGTATCAAAGCGTTTGGAATCCGGAATACTGTCGTGCAATTTGGTGAAAAATGGCATCAATGTATCGATCGATGCCGCTATGATTTTTTGATCCTTAGCAATTCCAAATAAACTGTCGGCCAATAATGAATCCCGATTTGAAACCAAGGCTGATTGTTCAGAAGTTTTGTTGCTGCAACCGGCCAAAATCAGAATCATTAAAATGGCACAAATGGATGAAAATTTCATGACACAAAATTAACACAAGAAGAAGCAGTCTGGTTTGACTAATTGTTTTCTTTAAGTTAATTTAAGGTTAAACCCTTTTGATTTGATCAACGTATCATCATTTCGACTTAACCAATTTTGTTTAACTTTTAAATCAGATGAATTTATAACATTATAATCTATATTTCAATATTTTACAGAATTTATGCCTTTAAATAAAATCACAAAAACTCAAAACACATTCAACAACAATTAAACAAAATAGTGTTGAATATTTGCACATAGAGGTTTGATTTTTTGACACTTGCAAAATCCTAGAATTAATTTCTAAACAACTTCAAATCTGTAAATACTTTTGAACAGTTTCGATGAAATTCCTTAATTTAATTTGACTTCAAAACACAAAGGCTTCAACAGTTTGAACTTTACTTATTTTCAAATAAATAACTATGCATCATTTACAAAGACTCCATTTTCCAAATTTAAGTGTAAAATTTATGTCTTAAAATCGGACCGAACAATCAACAAAACACATAAATCCCTAAACAAAGATTTTTGTGGAAAAGAAATGGTTATTAATCGGTTAAGAAATCTTAAACCATTTGACTTGACCTATACTTCATCTATATTTGCCGCGTTGATCTGGTACCAATCTATACCGACATTTATGCAAAATTTATTTCCTTCTTTGACATGGTCAAAAAAAGGGAAAGAAAAAACCGTGTATTTAACATTTGATGACGGTCCTCATCCACAAATAACCAATTGGGTGATGGATTGCCTTGAGCAAAATGGATTAAAAGGCACTTTTTTCTGTGTTGGAGACAATGCCAGACGCTATCCTGAGACTTTGCAATCCATAAAATCAAGGGGGCATGTTTTGGGCAATCACACTATGCATCACATCAAAGGTTGGAACCATACCAATGAAGATTATTTGGCAGATGTAGAAAAATGTGCCGAATTTGTAGACAGCAAACTTTTCAGACCTCCGTATGGAAGGATCAAACCCTCACAAGTAAGAGCACTAAAAAACGATTATCAAATTGTGATGTGGTCTTTGTTATCTTGTGATTTTGATAAGAACTTAGATCAAGCATCAGCTATTGATGGTTTGAAAAGAAGAACAAAAAACGGTTCTATTGTTGTATTTCACGACTCTGAGAAAGCAGAAAAAAACTTAAAACACTTATTACCACAATACATTGAATTTTTAAATCAAGAAGGATATTTATGCAAAACTTTATAACCATTTTGACGTTTGTCGCTATTGGTATTTGTATCTTTTATATCTTTATTCAAATCGCGTATCTGTTTGTGCTGAATAAACTTAAAACAGAGGTCAATCTTAATCTAAGCGAATTTCCATCGGTTTCAATTTTAGTTGCTGCCCGAAATGAAGCCGAAAACATTCTAGATTGTTTGAACGCCTTAGATCAGTTGGAGTATCCGGAAGAAAAGCTCGAAATATTGATTGGCAATGATCAAAGCACTGATTATACTCAGATGCTGGTTGAAAATTTCATTAAGGGTAAGTCCAAGTTCAGGTTGATCAATCTGAGCGGAAAAGAACATCCTCAAACTAAAGGGAAAGCCAGGGTTTTGGCCACTCTGAGCGAGGCTGCAAAAGGTGAATATTTTTTAATTACCGATGCAGATATTCGTGTCAATCCTAGATGGGCCATAGCAATGATCGCTACCATGGTAAACGGGCATGCAGATATGTGTGGTGGTACAACCAATATCGATGCCAACACCAATTTTGGTAAATATCAAAAAATTGATTGGTTGTATTTCATGGGGATCATTCACTCTATGGCTTCATTTGGCAAAAATTTAACGGTGGTTGGCAACAACACCGGAATTTCTTCAAAAGCTTATAAAGCAGTGGGAGGTTATGCCAAATTACCTTTCAGTATAACAGAAGACTATGCTTTGTACAAAGCTGTATCAGATAAAGGATTCAAGGTGTTGCAATACCCAAATCCTGAAACCATGGTATTCTCAAAGCCATTGCCTACAATTAAAGGTGTATTGAAACAAAGAAAACGCTGGTTGACAGGTGGTATGGAATTGCCTTTTTATTACCATGTCATGATGTTCATATTTGGCGCATGGTACATCGCCTTGCCTGTGTTGTTCTTTTTGAATTGGCAATTGGCTTTGGCCCTTATGCTGATCAAAGATTTCATTCAGTTGTTTCAGATCATCATCATCAATAGTCATTTGAAAATAAAAGAAGAAAACTTTGTTCAGGTAATGACTTATGATCTGTATCTGTTTTTAATGATTCCTTTAACATCATTTTATTTTCTAATGCCTGTTTCCAATACCTGGAAAGGCCGTAAATACTAATTCAGAGAACCGTTTAAAATCTAAGCGAACTCGTTTGGATTCTTGCTTTGGTTTTTTGTGTTAAAAAACTTCAAATAGAGCCACTGAATGCTTAATTTCGCAGCTTTATGCGTATCAGCGCTTATATCGCAAAACGATTAGCCTTAGGCAAATTCAAATCATTTGCATCACTGATCATCCGTTTGGCCTGGATAGGTGCCGGACTAAGTGTTGCAGTAATGATCATCGCTGTGGCCATTGTTGTAGGGTATAAGGAACAAATAACCGAAAAGGTATTGGGATTCGGCGGACACATTGAAATTCATTCGACGGGTACCAGCGGCAATTTTGACTATGTACAATTCAACGATTCTGCCAAAATCATTGAAATGGTGAAATCTACACCCAATGTTAAAAACATTGCCCCGGTGTTTTCCCGACCCGGAATCATGAAGTCTGGCGATGAGTTTGAAGGTGTTGTTTTTAAAGGTGTAAACCAATTCTATGATTCAAATTTTTTAAAACAAAATCTTTTAAGAGGCCGCTACCCCGGAGTTGGAGACAGTTTGCGCAAAAGGGAAATACTGATTTCAAAAGTCATTGCAGATAAACTAAAAATAGATACCGGTGATGTTGTCAGGGTGTATTTCATTAATGAACCTGTTAGGGTGATTCCATGCCGAATTACAGGTGTTTATGAAACAGGTTTAGAAGAAACAGACAATGTATTTGTCATTGGCAGCTTGATGGAAATGCAAAGGATTTTTTCTAAACAAAAAAACGAAATCACGCATTATGAAGTCAACACCAAGGATGTAAATTTACTTTTGGAAACTGACAAGCAATTATCGAAAAAATTGCCTCATGAGCTGAACGCTGAAAATTTAATGGAGTTGAATGAGTCTATTTTTTCATGGTTGGGTTATTTGGACCAAAACATCAGCATTATTCTGACTTTGATGATCATTGTGGCTTGTATCAATATGATCACGGCCTTGTTGATCCTCATTTTGGAACGTACCAATATGATTGGAATTTTAAAGGCCATGGGTTCCAATAACCGTTTGATCAAACGCATATTTCTGAATCACGCCCTCTATATTTTGATCCTGGGTTTAATTTTTGGCAATGTGCTTGGTTTGGGTTTGTGTTACATTCAAAGTGAATTTAAGATCATAACCCTTCAACAAGAGATCTATTACCTGTCATACGTTCCGGTGAGTATAAAGTGGCTGCACATTTTGGCCATCAATGTGGGCACAGTGATACTTTGCATGGCCGCATTGTTATTGCCGGTGAGATTGATCAATAAAATAGATCCGGTTAAAGCGATAAAATTCAAGTGATGAACTATCCATTTATATTAAAATTTTCAAGCATTCAAAACTTATCCGATGCCAGATACGCAGCAGGCATGTGGGCTGATTTCATAGGTTTCAATTTCGACCCTGGCACTGAATCGTATTTGGACCCCAACAAGGCAAAAGAGATCATCGGCTGGGTAAGCGGGCCGGTATTTGTTGGTGAATTTGGACAGCAACCACCTGAATGGATAGAAGACTTTGTTGCTTCCTTTCAATTAAAAACCATTCAAATTCCTTCTAACTACAACTATGACTTACCAAAGAAAGAAGGGGTAAAGTGGATCGTTAGCAGCAATGGTGAAGAAAAAACGGAATTGATGCAAGAAGCAGATTTGATCTTAACCTATAGCTTAAATGACTATGAACGTCTTAAAATGCATTACAATGTTCCTGTGATCTTACAAACTGAAGACTGGTCGACAGATGCTTCGAATTTGGATGGATTGGCTTTAGAAGGTAAAAAAGAAGACAAACCGGGCACCAGTAATCAAGCTGATTGGACTGATTTTCTTGAACCTTACCAAGGAGATTAGATCAGACAAACATGAAGCGCAGGTATTTGATCACAATACCTTTTTCTCTCCACATTTTTTCGTAATAGGTTTTAATTTTCAGTTCATCCTGCAGGTCATCTTTTTGATCAATGTCTAAGAGCAATTCTTTAATTTGAACTGGAATTGGTTCGAGTATCTGTAGTGTGTATTTCAGCAGAAAGTCACTATCAGTTTTAAGGTTAATGGCTTTGTTTTTACCCAAGAGAGTGAAATATTTTCCCAAGAACTTGGGACTGGTCAATCTTTGTTTTTCTCTTGGTTTTTGTGGTTGTGGATCAGGGAATGTGATCCATATTTCATCGACTTCACCATCGGCAAAGTAGTCGTTCAAAAAATCTATTTGAATACGAATAAAAGCCACATTTTTAAGTCCCCTTTCAATAGCGAACTTAGCTCCTTGCCACATTCTAGAAGCTTTTACATCGAGTCCAACAAAATTGCGATCAGGGTACATTTCAGCCAAACCGACTGTGTATTCTCCCCTTCCACAAGCCAATTCGATGGTGATGGGGTTATTGTTACCAAACACTTCTGAGTGCCATTTACCTTTCAATTGATTCCTTGCATCGAAAGTATTTGGAAAAGTGTCGTATTCATTGAATTTCTTCAGCTTATTTTTCGCCATAAAAGGGAGGCAAATTTAAAGATAGATTTTCACAAAACGATTCCAATTTGAGGAATTACTTGAGAAGTTGGATTTAGAGGGTATAAACCGGTTACATTCATTTGGGTACACTGACCATAAAAAAACGCATGGCTCTGTTTTTGGATTTGGGTTCAAAAGACTATTTTTGCCGTTTATTAGTCATCAACACATGAGAGAAATTCAATTCCGCGAAGCACTAAGAGAAGCCATGAGTGAAGAAATGCGCAACAATGAACGCATTTTCCTAATGGGAGAAGAAGTAGCAGAATACAATGGCGCTTATAAAGTGAGCCAAGGCATGTTGGCCGAATTCGGAGCGAAAAGGGTAATAGACACCCCAATTGCTGAATTAGGTTTTGCCGGTATTGCTGTTGGTGCCGCAATGAATGGATTGATTCCGATTGTAGAGTTCATGACTTTTAACTTTTCATTGGTTGCCATCGATCAGGTGATCAACAGTGCCGCCAAAATGAACAGCATGTCGGCTGGTCAATACAAATGCCACATGGTGTTCAGAGGCCCAACAGGTTCTGCCGGTCAATTGGGTGCTCAACACTCTCAGAATTTTGAGAATTGGTATGCCAATACTCCGGGTTTAAAAGTAGTAGTGCCTTCCAATCCTTATGATGCAAAAGGTTTATTAAAATCATCTATTCGAGATGGCAATCCGATCATTTTCATGGAAAGTGAGCAAATGTATGGTCACAAAGGCTTAGTTCCTGAAGAAGAATATTTGATTGAATTGGGCAAAGCTCATGTGGTTAAAGAAGGAAAAGATGTAACCATCGTGTCATTCGGAAAAATGATGTTGAGGGTAAATGAAGCCGTAATAGCTCTGGCAGAAGCCGGTATAGATGCTGAGGTAATCGATTTGAGAACGGTTCGTCCTTTGGACCATGCCACCATCATTGAATCCATCAAAAAAACCAATCGTTTGGTGATCGTTGAAGAAGCTTGGCCTTTGGCTTCTATAAGTTCTGAAATCACCTATCAGGTACAAAGACACGCATTTGACTATTTAGATGCTCCTATCAGAAGGGTAACCAGTCAAGACGTGCCATTGCCATACGCTCCTACTTTGGTAGACAATTACCTGCCAAGTGTGGCTAAGATCGTTGATGCAGCTAAAGCTGTAGCGTACAAATAGTTATTCGTTATTGGTTACTGGTTATTAGTTATTGGTTATTGGTTTACTCTGTGGTATACCTAATGACTAGCACAAGATTATTGGCTTGCTTTGTGGAGTGACAGCGCATTACAATCTCATTCATGGAAAGGACAAGTTCATTCACGGGGTTAATGGTACATTGAATATTCTAATTGAATACTTATCAATATCGAAAATCGGTCGATTTACTCTAAGACACAAATAAAGCAAGTTATAACAGAAAGCTGATTGCCAATTCATTCTTCATTGAAGGGAGTGGTTTGAACCCGCTTACATTATTGATTTGAAGGGTGTATTGAAACTTAAGTTTCTTAGATTGATAATGTAAAGATGGACCAACAACGATCTGATCCATTCTGTGTAATGGCGGTAAGATTGTCAACCCAACACCCAACTCATTTTTGTTTTTAAGTGTCTTATAAAGCGCTGTGTTGACCCGAATGTATTCATAAGACAAATTGCTTCGTATCTGACAAATTGGAATGTTCAATGCGTGTTTCAAGTACATTTTACTGTTGATCGCCATTATTTGCTCCAGATTAAACAATACATAATGGTAATATGGCATTACCAATGTTTGATTATATCCACCTGTCCATCCGTCACCATGATCATTTTCATGCGTAATGTATAGGGATTTCAAATTGTAATACGCCAAACCGAGGTTAAATTTTTCACTTCTATTGCTGTATCTGATTCCAAAATCAAAATTAAAAACCCGTTCATTGATTCTGATAGGTGGGTTGTTGTAATGATCTCCTTCGAATGTGATATCACTTCCTTTATAATTGTCCAATTTACCACTAAATCCAAAAGACATTGTGCCAAATTTCCCTTTTCTTGCTATTGACAGACCTACATTAACATGACGACCATTTACAGATTGATCGACATTTTCAACATTGAAACTTCCGCCATACCCCAAACGCCACTCCTTTAAAACTGAAGCGTTATATGAAGACTTGAGCACTTTTAATCCATTGAATGAATAAGTTTGAACATTGTAGTTTTGGCGAAAATTGGTTTGATCGAAACCGATACAACCATAAGATCCAAACTTATAAAAAACAGGGTAATCCCAATAATCAAAACCTCTTTTATTCATTCTAAAATTAGCGGCATAACTGGTTTGAACATTGAATTCAAATCGGGTATTTTTAGAATTCATTTGTCCAAAATAGGCCGGATTGAAATTGTACATGGCCATTCCATTTGAAGCAAAATAGGGCGCTAAGGAAGATCCGCAGAGCTTTGAAATCATGAATGAACAAATCACAATGGAAAGAGTTTTTTTCATAGCTTTGTTTGATTTCATACGAAGTTAGCAAGTTTTTTTATAATAGACAAATACAGATTAATCCTAAACCATTATGCAAGTTGTTTCCATTAAATGTTCGTGATTCTAAGCATTACCATTCTATGATCAAAGGAACAGTAATTCCCAAATCAAATCGGGGCTTTACCAGTAGTTCGTTTTGATTGAATGAAGCAGGATAAGGATTTTTATAAATTGAATGGAAATCGATTATTGAAATTCCACCTGAAACAAAGAATGTGGGTCTGAAAACCTTGTGTTTTCTTGAAGCTACTGAAAATCTGTACATCAATGCTAACTTATTCATTTTGACATCGAAGCTTCGATTGAGCGAACTGCCATATTTGTCTTGAGTATAATAATGTCTGCTCGCTTGAGTGTATGACATATCAATGCTGTGTTGGATGAAGGTGCTTGATTGAGTATTTAAATTCTCATCAACAATTAGATTGATCAGAAAAAACAAATTAGATTTTGGACTATATTTCATCGCCAATGAGGCTGAACTCAAATCTTTTTCAGATATAACCCATGTATTAATTTCTTCTGTTTGAGTGTTAGGAATTGAAGTAAACACACCCAATTGCTGATTGAAAAAACGAAAACCAAACGCTAATGGTGACTGAAATGAAAAATGAAAACAAGGTACAATTCGCTTTTTTTTAAATGAATTTTGTAAGTCAAATTCAACTCCCTTTTCTTTGATTCTGTTGTTTGGGATTGCGCTAATAAAAACAAATCCTTTATTGTAATTTGATTTGAATTTGAATCCAAGCGTACACGGTGCAATAGAAGTTGTGTGTAGTGTATGTTCAATGATTGGCGATCT
>DASWYG010000338.1:0-6120 GCA_036405075.1 Bacteroidia bacterium
ACACGGTCAAGATGTATTGTAATCACATACTCACAAACGCACTCGACTCAGTTACCAAGACGCTTTATGTAGCAGATACAAAAATTAAATCCCTGTTCAATCGAGATACATTAATATGTGGACCGGTAAACATGATCGTTATATCAAAGGGTTTCAACATCGATAATGAGTACCGATGGAACGATAACCACTTTGTGTACTATCGAGCTATAAAAAATCCGGGTACCTATTGGTTAGAAGTAAAAGAAAGAAATGGTTGTGTATACAGAGACACTCTTTTGGTTGCCAATGGAGAAATTCCAGAGCCAAATCTTTCAGTTAATTATGATGTTTTCTGTCTCAATCGCAGTAAAAGTGTACAATTTAAAAATCATTCTAAATCCAAAGACTCCATTGATTACTATCGTTGGGATTTTGGAGATAGCATCGAATACACCACCGATACCAATGTGGTTTTGACACATCAATTCAAGAAAGCTGATACATACCCTGTTTTGTTAAGAGCACAAACTAAAAAAGGTTGCTATCACGACACTTTTGTTTTCATAGAGGTGTTGCCGGCTCCTAAGGCAAATTTCACATTTACTGTTAAAGATACTTGCTTTGGTACCAATCAAATAGTTCTAAAGAACAACACAGTCATCAATAAGAATGACCACAGGCGGTTCAAGTGGACATTCAGTGAAGGTTACAATTTAAGTAACAACAATCCTCCGGGTCCTAGATCTTATAATTCCACAGGTAATTACAAAGTGTATCTCATTTACGAGAATACAAATGGATGTATAGACACCATGGTTCAAAATGTTTCCATCGTCAGCGATCCGGTTGCAGATTTCTCGGTACCTTCATCCATTTATTGTACCTTGGATACCATGCCATTTAATGGCACTATCAGTACATCAGTCAACAAACCACTCAAATACGATTGGTTGTTTGCCGACAATACCACGTCTACAGATTCAATTGCTAAAAAGGCATTTACCACTACCGGAAATACTACTATTCGTTTGGCTGTTGAATCACCCAAAGGTTGTAAAGACACCATGATAAAAACTATTTTGGTCAATGAGAAACCTAAGGTAGATTTTGTGGTCAATAAAGACACTCAATGTTTGTATGGACATAATTTTGATTTCACCAATACCACCAAATTCAGTGCCGGTTCGCTGAATTATACCTGGAACCTCAGCAACAATACCAGTTCTACAGACAGCAATTTGTTGAATGTGAAGTTTGCACAAGACTCCACTTATAAAGTAAAATTATCTACCACCACCAGTGTAGGTTGTTATGCTGAAAAAGTCAAAAATGTGTATCTTGGAGCATACCCAAAAGCCGGTTTTACGATCAGCAAAGACAAGCAGTGTTTCAGAGGCAATGCATTTAATTTCACCAATCAGTCAACATTTAAAAATGCAGGTTTAAAATCCACTGTATGGAATTTTGACAATGGTGATACTTCTCATAAAACCTCTATAAATGCCTATAAATACCTTACAGAAGATACATTTGATGTGAAAATGATTGTGGTTAGCAGTTTAGGATGTATGGATACATTGACCAAACGTGTCATTGTTTTCCCTCAAGCTAAATCCTTGTTCACCATCAACAACAATGTGCAATGCAGTAAAAATCAAAAATTTGTATTCACCAATCAATCTACTGTAAAATCAGGTAACCTCAATTTCAAATGGGATTTTGGAGATAACAAAACATCTACTGATACCAATTACATCAAACAATACAACGTTCCGGCCCAATACAATGTGAAATTGATTGTGGGTACAGACAACAATTGTCCGGATACATCTTCACAGTCTGTAACAGTAAACGTAAGTCCAAATAGTGTCTATAATATTTCAAACGATAAACAATGTTTCAAAGGCAATTCGTTTAGTTTTACCAATAGCAGTAACATTCCAACGGGTACCATCAATTCGACTAAATGGTTGATGGACGATGGCAATGAATACAATACCATCAATGTTAGCAATCATGTGTATACTACAGAGGATACCTTTAATGTCAAATTGATTTCAGTTTCTGATCGCAATTGTCAGGATACCATGACCAAAATGGCCATTACTTTTGCTCAGCCGGTCATTGATTTTGATATTCCAAATGATACACAGTGCTGGCAAAAAAACAGGTTTGTGATAGTCAATAAAACCAAATTGAAGTATGGTGTTTTAACCAGTCTATGGAACTTTGGTGACAATACAAGTTCAAATAAATATAACCCTACTGATAAGGTGTATCCGAATACTTCGGCATCTTATGTGATCAGTTACAAAGCCATTTCTGATCATGGTTGCAGAGATTCTGCTACCAGAAACATTGCTTTATTGGAGCGCCCGGTATCTGATTTTAGCATCAATGATTCCATACAATGTTTCAAAGGTCATTTATTCAGCTTCACCAATAAAACCACTTTCAGTGTGATGAGCACACTCAGTTACTGGTGGGATTATGACAATGGCGACAATTCTACAGGATTTGCACCTAAAACTGCTGTTTATCCGGTTCCTGATAAGTACAATGTACAACTCATTAGTTTTTCATCTTTGACCAATTGTTTTGATACCACATATAAAACAGTTATTCCGGCACCGCATGCCAATGTTAAATTCACAGTAGACAAGGATTCTCAATGCTTCAGATCCAATAGATTCCATTTCATGGATGCTTCTACACTGGATTTTGGAAATATGAATTATAAATGGGATTTTGGAGACAATACAAGTTCTGTTGATACTTCACCATATAAATCATACAAGCAAGACAGAGCTTACAACATTAAGTTGGTTTTAACCACTAATTACGGCTGTACAGATTCTGCTTATTCTTCTATTGGGTTCTATCCAAATCCTTTTGCCGGATTCAACATCAATGATACAGCTCAGTGCTTAAATGCTCAAAGTTTTGATCTTACCAATACATCGACCTTAATATCCGGAGTGATGACTTATGATTGGTGGATGGATGACAATTCGACTTTTAACAGTAAAGATGTAATCGGAAAGCAATTTGCAACTGACGATGTTCACAACATCAGGTTGGCAGTTGCAACAGATCAAGGTTGTACAGATACCATGAGCAGGACTGTTTACCTTGAAAGAACCGGTAATTCTGATATATTGTTACTTGAAAATGACTCACAATGTTACAAAGGCAATAGGTTTGATTTCAACAGAAACAGCAACAACAGTAAAGTCAATTTCGTTTCTTATAAATGGTTATACGACGATGGACAAGAAGCCAATGTGAGCGATCCTGCCGCAATGTCTTATAAAAAAGATGGGGATTACAATGTGCAAATGATCACGGTTTCTGCAAATGGTTGTAATGATACGATTACCAAGCGCATCACAGTTCACCCTCATCCAGTAACTTCGTTCACTACTGCGGATGTTTGTTTCCCTGAACCAGTAAAATTCACCAATACATCCAGCATCAGCAAAGGCAGCATAGGTGCTAGCTATTGGAATACCGGAGACGGTGGCAAATACAAACAATTTGAGCCTACTCACACTTATGCCAATGCAGGTACATTCAATGTTGAATTGATCACCGAATCAAATTATGGTTGCAAAGACACGTTGTTGAAACCAAACGCTGTAAAAGTAAAAGCCAAACCGATAGCCAATTTTGAGTTTTCAGGATTGCCAATTACCACACCCAATCATACAAGGTTGCAATTTAAAAATCTCTCTTCTGCAAATGCCAACAAGTTCAATTGGGACTTTGGCAATAGTACAAATAGTACCGACCGTGATCCAATTGGCGAATATGGCGATACCGGTACCTATTGGGTAGAATTGGTCGCATATACGGATGAAGGTTGTTCGGATACATTTAAATTGAATACCGGCAAATTGATACCTGATTTTGCTTATTTCTTACCAAGTGCATTTTCTCCAAACGGTGACATTCACAACCAAATTTACAAAGGTTTTGCCACCACTTATACATTCAAATTCAAAATGGAAATCTTCAACAGATGGGGTGAAAAGTTATGGGAAACCGATGACATCACTCAAGGTTGGGATGGATTCTATAATGGTGAATTGTGTATGGAGGGTGCTTATTTGTGCAGAGTGCAGATTGTGCCTTTCAAAGGATACATGCGCACTTATGAGCAAATGTTCATGTTGATGAGATAAGACTATTGGATTTTAGAAAATGCTGAGGCGCAGGCCATACCATCAAGTGCGGCACTGACAATGCCTCCGGCATATCCGGCGCCCTCACCACAAGGGTATAGGTTAGCAATCTCTGAGTGCTGAAGTGTTTCTTTATCTCTTGGAATTCTAACAGGGGAGGAGGTTCTGCTTTCAACACCTACCAATTGTGCTTCATTGGTTCTATAACCTTTCATGCTTTTGCCAAAATGTGCCAAACCCTCGGTTAAGGATCTGCTGATAAACGCCGGTAATATGGTTCTCATATCTGCTGAACCAGTGCCCGGTAAATAAGAGCATTCCGGAAGGTCTTTAGACAGTTTAGATACTATAAAATCATCCATTCTTTGCGCTGGAGCTTTGATGCTGCCAAACACATTGTATGCTTTTTGTTCTGTTTCCATTTGGAATTTTAAAGCGGCCAAAGGTCCTTCGCCATGTGATTTCAACCAATGTTCAGGGTTCACGGTCACTACCATGCCACTGTTTGCGAATTTTCCATTTCGTTTGCTTGGACTCCAGCCATTTACAACCAATTCGCCAATATCTGTTGCTGCGGGTGCTATAATGCCACCCGGGCACATGCAAAACGAAAATACGCCATTGCCCGCAGCTTGTGTAACCAAACTGTATGCAGCCGGAGGTAAGAACTCTCCGCGTTCAAGTGTGCCGTATTGAATGCTGTCTATAAGACTTTGAGGATGTTCTATCCTTACACCCATTGCAAATGGTTTGGCCTCAATATGGATTTTTTTCTTATACAGTAAGTTGAATATATCTCGAGCAGAATGTCCGGTTGCAAGAATCATGGCATCAATTTCTATACTTTGATGTCCATTCAAAGTGATGCTTTTGATTTTACCTTGATCAATTTCAAAATCCGTCAATTTGGATTCAAATAAAATCTCACCTCCTTTTTGAAGAATGGTTTCACGGATATTTTCAATGATACCGGGTAATTTATTGGTGCCAATATGAGGATGGGCATTCACCAGAATATCAGGATCAGCGCCATGTTCTACAAAGTTTTTAAGTACCTTTAAAACATCGCCGCGTTTTTTGCTTCTGGTATATAATTTCCCATCGCTATAGGTACCTGCTCCACCTTCTCCAAAACAATAATTGCTTTCAGGATTAACAATGAGTGATTTATTCAAAGCTGCCAAATCCCTTCTTCTTTCTTTAACTCGTTTACCTCTTTCGACGATGATTGGGAAATAGCCGTTTTCAAGCAATTGAAGCGCTGCAAACATACCGGCCGGACCAAAACCAATGATCGCAACTTTCTTTTTTAAGGTATTAAAATTGAATTCGAAACCTTTGCTAATTTCATCTATGGATTCTCCTAAGAGATAAACTTTTAATCGCAGTAAATAATGAGCAGGTTTTTTTCTGGCATCGATAGAGCGTTTGATGAAATGTATGGCTTGAATATCTGTTTCCATGATACCCAATTGAAAAGCAGCTTTTGATCGAATGAAAACTTCATCGAATGCCCTTTCCTGAGGCAGTTTAAGTTCTAATTCAAATGCCATTCTTCAGAACTATCAATCACCTGAATCATTAGGCGTAACCGAATTTTTCTTTTCTATTGCATCCAGTTTTTGACGCGCAATGTCTTTGATCTCTTGTTCTTCAAAATTCTCTAAAACATTGTTCAAAGTAGCTTTGGCTTGGAACTCATCACCTTTCTTCAAGTAGTAGTCGGAGAGTAAAATGAAAGTTTTGCCTAACCAATAAGTATAATTCGGGTATTGATGGTAAAAGTCAGTAATGCTCTTTTTGCATTTGTCCAAACTGTCCATGGTATACAAAATCAAAGCCTCATAGTACTTGGCCTCAGCTCCGTATACGTCTTGTTGACCCTTATAGGTCATTCTGAATTTCGCTTTTGCAGTGTTGTAATAGGCACTGTCTAAAAACAAGTGTTTGGCAA
>DASWYG010000339.1:0-4483 GCA_036405075.1 Bacteroidia bacterium
TCCTTCATTTGATAAATGTGAATCACCAATACCAAACCAGACATACAGGTTAAGGCTAAAACCGAAATACCTGTTATCTTTAATACTTTTTTTATGGTCATAATTTCTTTCATTTAGAGGCATATACGGAGAAAAATGACATTTGGATGACAGAGCTTGAATTTTTCTTCTAAACACTTCATAACCTATGGTTTAAATTCATTTCATAGATTTAATGACATGGTACGAAAACTTGAAAAATGTCACCTTGGTCATCAATCTGATCTACAGATTTCGATTGACATAAAGTCAGGTTTTTTTGGCATTTTTATTTTGGTATGTTCTTTGGGACTATTTCCGAAACTTAGGAGAAGTTTTTTGCCCTGATTTTTAATGATAAAATCAGGGAATCAAATTTTTGCTAAACCTAATAAATACAATATCTTTGCAATTTATGTTCAACAGTATACTCAATAGCATTTCCAAAATGTTCGGCGGCAACAAGAGCGAAAAAGACGTAAAGTCGCTCGAGCCAATCGTGGAGAGCATCAACCGTTATTTTTCTGAATACGACAATTTGTCAAACGATGAATTGCGTGCTAAAACCCAAGAATTTAAAGAAAGAATTGCCGATGCCTTAAAAGCAACGGATGAAAAAATCGATAAGATCAAATCAGAAATTGATGCACTCAGCTCTGAAGATATTGTTGAAAAAGATCGTCTTTACAATGACATTGATGCTTTAGAAAAAGATCGCAATGCAGAATTGGAAGATGCATTAATGGAAATTTTACCGGAGGCATTTGCTGTTGTAAAACAAACAGCCAAACGTTTCAGCGCAAATGAAAAACTAGAAGTAACTGCCAGTGAAATGGACAGAAGACTTGCTCAGAAAAAAGGCAATGTCAGTATTTCAGGCGATAAAGCCTTTTATGCAAATGAATGGGTTGCTGCCGGCGGTCAAGTAAAATGGAACATGGTTCATTACGATGTTCAACTCATTGGTGGTATTGTTTTACATCAAGGAAAAATTTCTGAGATGGCAACAGGTGAAGGTAAAACATTGGTATCTACACTTCCGGCCTATCTCAATGCTTTGGGCGGCAGAGGTGTGCACATTGTAACTGTGAACGACTATTTGGCCAAAAGGGACTGTGAATGGAATGGACCTTTGTTTGAATTCCACGGTCTTACCGTAGATTGTATAGATTACCACAGACCCAACAGTGACGAAAGAAGAAATGCCTATCTGGCCGATATCACTTACGGTACCAACAACGAATTTGGTTTCGATTACCTCAGAGATAACATGACCCATTCACCTGATGAATTGGTTCAACGCAAACACCATTATGCAATGGTGGATGAGGTCGACTCAGTATTGATCGACGATGCCAGAACCCCACTCATCATTTCGGGCCCTGTGCCAAGAGGCGATGTACAAGAATACTCTAACCTCAAACCTAGAATTGAAAAACTGGTTGAAGCTCAGAAAAAAGCCATTAACCAATTCCTCAATGATGCCAAAAAACTGATCGAAGCCGGCAATACAGGCGAAAAAGAAGGTCAGGGCGGACTTTCACTTTTAAGAGCCTTCAGAGGATTACCAAAGCACAAACCTTTGATAAAATTCTTGGGTGAACCCGGCATCAAAGCTTTATTGACCAAAGTAGAGAATCACTACATGCAAGACCAACAAAAGGAAATGCATAAAGCTGATGCTGAATTGTATTTTGTGATTGATGAAAAAAACAATCAAGTAGAACTTACTGAAAGAGGTATTGAAATGATCACTCAAAGTGGTGAGGAAAAAGATTTCTTTATCATTCCTGATGTGGGTGCTGAAATTGCTGAAATAGAAAAAAGCAATTTGAGTGCTGAAGAAAAAGCATCAAACAAAGAAGAATTGATGCGTAATTTCTCCATTAAATCTGAGCGCATTCACTCCATCAACCAATTGTTGAAAGCTTATACCTTATTTGAAAAAGATGTTGAATACATCATCGATGAAGGTAAAGTTAAAATTGTAGACGAACAAACCGGCCGTACCCTTGAAGGTCGCCGATACAGCGATGGATTGCACCAAGCGATAGAAGCAAAGGAAAATGTTAAAGTAGAAGCGGCGACTCAAACTTTTGCGACCATTACCTTGCAAAATTATTTCAGAATGTATCACAAACTTGCCGGTATGACCGGTACGGCTGAAACTGAAGCTGGTGAATTCTGGGAAATTTACAAATTGGATGTGGTTGTAATTCCAACCAAC
Source organism: Bacteroidia bacterium (assembly GCA_036405075.1). Classification (GTDB taxonomy): domain Bacteria; phylum Bacteroidota; class Bacteroidia; order NS11-12g; family UBA955; genus JABMMZ01. The sequence goes on from DASWYG010000339.1 coordinate 2,246, forward strand.
AAACCAATTCTGAGAAAAGATTCCGATGATCAGATCTATAAATCTGTTCGTGAGAAATTCAATGCAGTTATAGAAGAAATAGTGAAATTGACCTCTGAAGGACGTCCGGTTCTTGTTGGTACAACTTCTGTTGAAATTTCAGAAGTACTTTCAAGGATGTTGAAGATGCGTAACATCAAACACAATGTATTGAACGCCAAGCATCACCAAAGGGAAGCAGAAATAGTAGCAGAGGCAGGTAAACCTTCTGCTGTGACCATTGCAACCAATATGGCAGGTCGTGGTACCGACATCAAGATCGGTGAAGAAGTTAAAAAAGCAGGTGGTTTGGCCATAATAGGTACTGAAAGACACGATTCACGTCGTGTTGACAGACAGTTGAGAGGTCGTTCAGGTCGTCAGGGAGATCCGGGTTCATCCCTTTTCTTCGTATCGCTGGAAGATGATCTAATGAGAAAATTCGGAAGTGACAGGGCATCTAAACTCATGGATAAATTTGGATTCAAAGAAGGTGAAGTGATTCAACATTCTATGATGAGCAAAACCATTGAGAGAAGTCAGAAAAAAGTAGAACAAAACAACTTCGGCATGCGTAAGCGTTTGCTCGAATACGATGATGTGATGAACAAGCAAAGAACCGTTGTATACAAGCGCCGTAGAAATGCGTTGTTTGGCGACCGTTTGGCCTTAGACATTCAAAACATGTTATCGGATTGGAGTGATGCAAAAATCGCCAGTGCAAAAGACGCAGATGATTTCGAAACTTTGCAATACGAATTGGCATTGTCTTTTGCTGCTGAGCCTCCATTCACTCAAGAAGAATTCAAATCCGGCAAAAACAATGATCTGGCAGATGACCTTTACCATTCATTGGTAGAATTGTACCAACACCGTCAAACGCATTTAAAAGAAATTGCAATGCCTGTACTTAGTAACATCTATGCTAAAGAAGGCGACAAAGCAGAATTTGTAATGATTCCTTTCTCTGATGGCATTAAAAACTTCGGCATACCGGTTGAACTGAAAAAATGTGTTGAAACCAAAGGCGAGGCATTGACCAGAGAATATGAAAAATTTGTTTGTCTTGAAAGTCTTGATGACGAATGGAAAGATCATTTAAGAGAATTAGATGACCTGAAACAATCTGCAAACAATGCAACATTTGAACAAAAAGATCCGTTATTGATCTATAAAATCGAATCAGTTAAATTGTTTCAAAGTATGATCATGAGAATGAACGACCGCATTTTGTCGATGTTGTTCAAAGCTCAGATCGCTACTCAAGAAAACAAAGCTGTTCAAAAAGCCAATGAGCCTCAAAAAACTGATATGAGTAAAATGAGACTCAGCAGTTCTGACAATTTGCCTGACCCAATGCGTGAAATGATGACAAATGGACAGGATGCTGATCAAAAACTTTCAAGAGCTGAAAGAAGAAAAATGGAAAGAGATTCACAGAAAAAACGCTGAGATATGAACTTCAAATACATCACCGCAATTGCATTTATTATGGCCTCGGCTTATTCAGCCAAAGCTCAGATAAAAGTCAATAAACCTGCTGGATTAGATGGAGTAATTGCTGCTCGCACAGCTTACAAAAAAAATCCGAACACCAAGGTAAAAGGCTATCAGATCTTGATCTACAACGGTTCCAACAGATCTGTTGCTGAATCGATGAAAGCCAAATTTGACGCGGAATTCAAGATACACAGTGAAGTTGTTTGGGACGAACCAAACTTCAAAGTGTATGTTGGACAGTTTCTCTCTAAATTTGAATGCATGAAGTTTTATGAGGAAATTAAAGGAAAGTTTCAAACCACCATTGTGGTACCAAACAAAATCTCCTATCCTTCTGTTAATTGATCATCATGTTCAAGAAAATTTGGAGTTACATCACGTTTAAAAAGCAAGAAACCGAAGGAGTTGAAAACAACTCTTATCTTCGAATGATGCATGGGATTAATCGAATTTCAATCATCATGTTTCTGCTGGGAATGATTGTTGTATTGATAAAAATATTCAAGTAATATAAGAAAATGGGTTATTTATTAATCGGATTGCTGTTCATGCTCATTAGCATGTTTATCAGCAACAAATTGAAAAGAAAGTTTAACACTTATTCGCAGCTGCACTTGCGCAACAACATGTCGGGTGCTGAAATTGCTGCAAAAATGCTCGCCGATCACGGTATCAGCGATGTAAAAATCACACATGTCAGTGGTGAGTTGACCGACCATT
>DASWYG010000340.1:0-2511 GCA_036405075.1 Bacteroidia bacterium
AATGATGATCGGATAGGCTTGTTTTGGTCCGATGTATGATACGATTCCGCACATTTGTTCTCTTGAAAAAAATTGTTGTACAGCAAATGTACTATTTTGATATTGAATTCCGTTTGTGGATTTATGAACAGGGTTACTTTAATTATGTGTGTATTTTGCCATCAAACCCTTTGGGGGTAAATCGCAATCACCAATATCGACACACTTCATCCATGCAAAACACAGATCATATATTTAGACTACCATTTGAAAATGATACACTACTTTTGTTTTAATACATTTTAAGTATCATGAAGAAACTGTTTGGACTGATAATCGCTGTTCTGTGCTTTAAAAATGCATTTACCCAGAACCGTTACGACCGAATTGATTCTCTCAATCCTCAAATAGGACAATTGATTCGGACGCCAATATACTTTGATTTGGATAAATCAATCATCCGTGCCGATGCTGCAATTTTATTGAAGAACCTTTTGCCTTTACTCACTTCCATAGACAGTGCTGTTTACAGTTTTGAATTTTATACCGATTGCAGATCTTCTGCAGAATACAACAAAGACTTGTCTAAAAGACGAGCAGATTCGGCTGCTGCATTCTTAAGACGACTATCTGGCGACTCACTCATCATATACGCCATAGGGATGGGTGAATCTGCTCCCCTCAACGATTGCATCTGTGAAGGCAAAAACAAACAGATTTACACACGTTTCACGGAAGACACTGTGAATGGTGTTCCTGAATACCGAAAATTGTATCATTATGACTCTAGCAAACAATTGATTGAATATTCCAGAGCCAAAATTGAACAGCACATAAAAAATGGCGACTACTTTTTAACCTGTTCCGAATCTGAACATCAGAGAAACCGCAGAAGTTTGATACGTTTGGTTGCCTTTAGAAAAAGCAAATAAAAAAAGCCGATACTTATTTTGTATCGGCTTTTCATTTAATATCTGAGTATCATTCAACTTTAACCAGAAAGATCATGTCTTGACTTCCTCTTGGTAAAAATGAAGTAGGTCGATCTCTAAAATTGGGACTCATCTTCAATCTGATCCTTTTGGGTCCAAACATTTCAAATATACATGGTGAGGTGTACAGGTGATTCCCTTGAACATCCATCACTTTCATATTAAAATGCATAGGCTTCTGAGTTGTATCTGTGCTGTATATCACATAAGAAGTATCTTTACCATGTGTGATGGTGAGCAAACTGTCGTGGTGAAATCTGTAATAATACACATCACCTTTGACTGTTACTCTATACAAGCCTGAATCGATTCGATTTTCAGCTTTGGCTTTGATGGACAAAGCACTGATCAAAACAAAAAAGAGAACCAATTTTTTCATTTTCAGAATTTAAAATCGTTCATGAAAGCAGTGGTAAAATTGCCTTCTCTGAAGTTACTATCTGCCATTATTTTCCTTTGCAAAGGAATTGTGGTTTGAACGCCTTCGATGACAAACTCTTCCAAAGCCCTTTCCATTTTCACTATGCATTCTTCGCGGGTTTGAGCGCTTACAATGAGTTTAGCGATCATGCTGTCATAATTGGCCGGAATTACATAGTTGGCATAAGCATGTGTGTCTACTCTGATACCATGTCCACCGGGAATATGGAAATTGAGGATTTTACCCGGACTTGGTCTGAAATTGTTATATGGGTCTTCGGCATTGATACGACATTCGATCGCATGTTTGATCGGTTCGTAATCTTTACCCGAAATTGGTTGACCGGCAGCGATCAAAATTTGCTCTTTTACAAGGTCATAATTGATCACTTCTTCAGTTACCGGATGCTCTACCTGAATACGGGTATTCATTTCCATGAAATAGAAATTTCGGTGTTTATCTACTAGGAACTCAACTGTACCAACACCTTCATAATTGATACATTGTGCTGCTTTTTTAGCGGCCTCACCCATTTTTTTCCTAAGTTCGGGGGTCATAAATGGAGAAGGACATTCTTCTATGAGTTTTTGATGTCTTCTTTGAATGCTGCAATCGCGTTCACTTAGGTGACATACTTTTCCGTATTGATCTCCTGCGATTTGAATTTCAATGTGACGAGGTTCTTCAATGTATTTCTCCATGTAGATACCATCGTTTCCAAATGCGGCTGCGGCTTCAGTTCTGGCAGAGTCCCAATGTTTCTCAAACTCTTCGTCATTCCAAATGATACGCATACCTCTACCACCGCCACCGGCAGTAGCTTTGATGATCACAGGGTATCCAATATCTTTGGCGAGTTTACGACCTTGTTCAGCACTTTCCAACAAGCCGTCGCTACCCGGAATGGTAGGAACACCTGCTTTTTTCATGCTGTCTTTGGCATTGCTTTTATCGCCCATTCCATTGATTTGTTCGGGAGTAGCACCAATGAATTTGATGCCATGATCTTTACAAACCTGTGAGAATTTAGCGTTTTCACTTAAGAAACCGTATCCGGGATGTATGGCATCTGCATTTGTAATTTCTGCAGCTGCGATGATGTTTGGTATTTTCAGATAG
>DASWYG010000341.1:0-4046 GCA_036405075.1 Bacteroidia bacterium
AAATTCACGATTACCCAATTTGAATTTACCTAAACGTTTATGATTGTATACCACTTTTTTGTTATACAACTGGGTAGTGCCCAATCCCAGCGAATTATAAGAATTTGGGGTTAGAATAAGAAAGCGATTGTCTTTTAAGAAACTTCTCACCAGCGTTTCTTCATCCGGAGGGACCCTTCCAAACACAGATGTTTTAGGCACATAATACAAACCCTGTGATAGTTTCTCCAAAACTCCCTCCTTTAAAAGCTCTTTAAGGTGCCTATCAACAGCATTCGACCATTCAGAAAGATCACTTCTGCGATAAACTTTACCACTTCTTAATTTTGACTTTAATTCCTTTAAACGAGACATGTTAATTTCTTAATTACAAATATAAACAATCCTTTACATTTGCATGTATTTATTTTTATTTTTCATGCACAATATTAATACAATCAACTATATTACTGCATTTTACAAAAAATCTATAAAATTCATTTTACTAATATTACGATTAAAAATCATTTTAATTTGATGGTCAAAGCGCTTTGACTATTATTTTAAAAGTTTAAAAATGAAAGGTATAATTCAAGCAAACACATTAAAAAATACAGGTCGACCATACACAGCCTCGTCCCCAATAGAAATAATATTTCGACAAGAAAAGATTAAAACTCAAAATGGATATCAATGGTATCCAATGCCGGAATCTTTACCTCTACAGATCCTTTTTCTAAGACCGTGTCCTTGACATCATACTTCCAATACCTCAATTGATTGGCAACATTTCCACGACATACCCCATAAAAAAGAGAATCCTCCCCTGCTCTTAGTTCAGCGTATCTGGCTCCCTCCCCCAACTCAAATAAACCACGAGCAGCCCCCTTACTCCCCCTCATTTTCAAACGAAAATAGGCATAAGGGATCAAGACAACATCGCAAATCAACTCGTTTTTCTTGGTCACATTAAGTTCTGACCTGTTGTTTCCATCGTTGATGTATTGATTTTTAACCGCTCTGATCTCATAATGATCCGATCGACTCAAATCGGAATTGAAACTGTAATAGCCCGATGAATCACTGTACATCACATCCAGAATTTCGTATTTAGGGTTTGAGCCAAATTCTACAGTCTCTTTTAGCAGATAAACTGAGGCAAAAGGTATTGGCCGCCTGCTGACATTTTCAAGAATATAGCCTGAGACGTGCACCACTTCCTTTTCTTTTTTACATGAAAAAGATACAAAAAAAAATAGCAGTATGCACGCATTGGCGATCCTTTTGTTTCTTTTCATAGTATTTCAAGCGCTAATTTAAGTCAAGCCGGCACATTTTCAAAACAGTCTTTTATAAAACCCAAGTCAGGCACTAAAGATGAGAAGGCAACTCCTATTTAAAAACAATTGTTTTAACAGTACAGCAGCATATTTTTATTTCAACTTGTCTAAAACAATAAATAGACCATTATGAGATACATTTACTTTATAATTTGTTGTTTGGCATCCAACTTAAGCCTAAGCGCACAGGCACTACCCAATGGGGTCAGTCTTAAAGATGAAACCAATTATCAGGCTAAATTCTTCTTTCAAGATAAAAATAAAAACCTTTGGGTTGGACCAATCTCCTACCACAATGCAGGTTTGTTTCACTACAACTCAAATTTTCAAAAAACAGTAGACTTTAGTTTCGGTTCATTTACCGGCGCTACTGAGCTGAACAACAGTGTTTATTTTAGCTCTCTAAATGGATTATACACTTATTCCAACAGCTCTTTTAGTCTCGACAGCAGCATCCGCGACCTTAGCAACATTGCTCAATATCATGACAGCATTTATGTGATCTCCGCCGACACCGCTTTATACCGCTATTATGGAGGTGCTTTTAGCCGTATAGACCTCAGTGCATTGGGCAATGTCTACCTCTATTCCATTAAAACCGACAACAATTCAATTTGGCTGGGCAGTTCACTTGGTTTGATCCGTTTGAACGGCAACAACACTCAATTGTATCGAATAAAATCTCAACCCGGTCAAGACAGCTCCAACATAGCCTATAATCAAAACATCCAGAACATTGTCATCAATAAAAATGGAGATGTTTGGGCAATGAACGAAAACAGCCATCAAGCCATTTTTAAAGTATCCGGCGACAGCTTGTTGTACCAAGATCTCAGTGATGCGCTGAACTGCCATCAAAAAAGCATGGTCCCTATTGGCATCAATGACCTTTGTTTTGACACAGCCGGAAATATGCTGTTATCCACTACTCACTATGTTCTGTTATTTTCTGATACCGTTAAGCTCATGGTACCAGATTACAAAACCCTTAAAGACGATGCGCGATACACCGAGGAAGACCTCTATGTTGGCGATTTGAGCAAAATCCTGATAGACTCAAATGATGTACTTTATTTCTACAACGGCAATCTTTACACCATCAATTTAGTCAACTACAATGACCAATTGATTCGCAATTCTTATGCAAAAGAATTTCGTTCTAGAGCAGTTGATGTCAATGATTTAAAAGCCAACATAAGCAATGACGGCTATTTATTCAATAACGATAAACCCTTTGACACTTTTTTCGGAAAAACCAATTTCGAATCTAAAAGTTTCGATTGTGCCAAACTATTGAGTGTTGCCGGTTTGTGGGTGAGCGCCAGTTACGATTACAATGTTTATGCTTCGGCCAATCACAATCGGATCAAAGGCAGTGATTTTTACCCCGGTCCTTTAGACACTCGCTATGGCACATTTGATTCAGCTGCAGCTGCGCCCTACAATCGGATATGGAAAGTGAGTCATGATGAAATCGAATTCTTTAAAAAGAACTACAACAACAGTTCATACACCATCCCTAAAGACATACTTGAATGGCCGGCTCATGGAACAGGCAATTTCAGTAAAAACTTGGCTCCATTCATCGACCTTGACAAAAACGGTATTTATGAACCATTGAAAGGCGATTACCCCAAGATCAAAGGCAATGTCATGTACTGGTGGGTGTTCAACGATGTGTTCAAACGCCAATCCAGCGCGGCATCGCCACTAGGACTTGAAGTGCATGCTTCCTGTTATGCCTTCAATTGCGACGATCTCAACCTCAATGACACCAATTACATCCTGAACAGAACCTTGTTCTTTGATTTTAAATTCATCAACAGAAGTAAAACAGTTTATTCAACTTTCAATGCCGGCATGTACAATCAAGCTGGCATGGGTTACCCGTACGACAATTACATTGGATGTGATGTAGAAATGAATGCCGGCTATGTTTACAATGGCGACAAACGAGATGACCTATCATGGAATTTCGGCAAACGCTCACCCATTTTGTTTTGTAAACTACTGAATCAGGACCTTTACAGCTTTAACACCTTTACATCCAACAATGACATTGTCAATGGCGCTCCAACAATGGGGGTTGATTATTACAATTACATGATTGGCAAATGGAAAAATGGTGTTGCATTTAAGTATGGCGGCAATGGATTGAATGGCAGTGTCGCCACCAGATATATGTACGACAATGGTACAGCTGGCTTCAACAATTTTCCAAAATGGAATGAACACACGGCAGGTAATTTTGCTTCAGGCAGATTGTTTACAGTGAATGCACAAATGAACAATTTCATGCCCGATTCAACAGAATCAATGGAACTAGCCTACATTTTTTCGGAAAAAGAAAACATGGATTTTTTAAATCATTACGATGACTTCCACAGAAAAAACCTAAGACTTGTTCAATACTGGTACGACCAAAACAGATACCCATATTGCACAGGCACCAGCAGCATTGATAAAACTGAAAAAGCCATTAAAACTTTTCAGATTTACCCTAACCCCAGCGGCAACACTTTACACATTAAGGATGAGAACCCCGATAACAAGATCGTGAAAATAGTGATCATGGACATTTCCGGCTGTGTGCTAGAAAACATCCCTTATTCAAATTCTGATAAAGATGTCATAGCAGATGTGTCTACATTAATTGTTGGCACCTATTTGATACAGATCCATTCTGAAAAGGGTATCTACACTCAAAAATTCTTAAAACTATAAGAA
>DASWYG010000342.1:0-8472 GCA_036405075.1 Bacteroidia bacterium
TTACAAGACTCTAATGTCGGTAAGCAAGAAATAAAAACCAATATGGTGAGTATTTTTAAATATTTATGCACTGAATACAAAAATAAACCATTTAAATGAGTCTTACAAATGTGATAAAAGTTACTGTTACAAAATGAATACAATGTCTACATTTGCTGTCAGATGGAATTGATCGGATACATTTTGGCCTTATTTGTTGGTTTGTCACTCGGATTGATTGGAAGTGGTGGTTCAATATTTACATTGCCAATTCTGGTGTATGTGATGGGTATACCAACAATCGAAGCAACTGCTTATTCCCTATTTATAGTTGGAAGCACAGCTGTGTTCTCATCCATTCAATACGCTAAACAAAAATTAATTGATTACAAAACTGCAGTAATTTTTGGCATCCCTTCCATTGTGGCTGTATACATGAGCAGAAAGTTCATTGTGCCACAAATCCCTGATGTGATAAGTACCATTGGCAATTTTCAACTGACAAAATCAATCGCCATGATGCTGTTGTTTTCTGTTGTGATGTTGCTAGCTTCTATCAGCATGTTGAAATCGGGTAAAAGAGAGGAAAACACTGAAAAACAAGTAAAACTGAATCTACCTTTAATTGCCATAGAAGGCCTTTTAGTTGGCACTCTTACAGGTTTGGTTGGTGCCGGAGGAGGATTCTTAATCATTCCTGCTTTGACGCTATTGGCCGGATTACCTATGAAAAAAGCCATAGGCACTTCATTAATGATCATTTCTTTGAAATCACTGCTTGGTTTCATCGGTGACATTGAAACTCAAGCTCATATTGATTGGTTATTATTGACTGTGTTTACGGCAGTTTCAATTCTTGGTGGAACCATTGGATACAAGTTGGCTAAAAAGACCGATGGCGGAAAATTAAAAGTCATTTTTGCCTATGTGGTCATGTCCATGGGCATATACATCATCATTAAAGAACTATTAATCAAATGAGCTCTAATTTAGACAAAGATTTCTGGGATTCGAGATATGAAAACGGAGAAACCGGATGGGATCTTGGAGATGCTTCTCCTCCATTGAAACGGTACATTGATCAGTTGGAACATAAAGATTTGGCCATACTGATTCCGGGATGCGGCAATGCCTATGAGGCCGAATACCTAATAAGAAATGGGTTTAGCAATATCACCTTAATTGACCTATCGGAAGCTTTAACGGATCGATTAAAAGAGAAATTTAAAAACCATGAATCCATTAAGATCATTTGTGGCAATTTCTTTGATCTTGAAGGTAAATTTGATTTGATACTGGAACAAACATTTTTTTGTGCAATAGACCCAAGTTTAAGACCCGATTATGTGATTAAAGTTCATTCTTTACTTAACAAAAGTGGCAGATTGGCCGGTCTGTTGTTCAATAGACATTTTGAAAAAGCAGGCCCTCCATTTGGCGGTGATAAATCAGAATACATGGATTTGTTTTCAAAACATTTCAATATCATGTCCATGGATACCGCAACAGACTCGATAACTCCACGTGCAGGCAATGAATTTTTTATAGAATTAAATCCAATACAATCATGAATAAAATCACTTTCATATTCAGCATTTTTCTGGCAATTGCTACCATAGGATGCAGCAATTCAGGACAATCTCAAACTTCAAACGCATCGGTTACGAACATTGATGCACCTACATTTACAAAAATGTTAAAAGACAGCAATACCATCGTCATAGATGTGAGAACTCCGGGTGAAGTCAAAGAAGGCTATATTCCGGGTGCCAAACTGTTTTGGGACTACAACTCTGGTGATTTCGAAAAAAACTTAGGAGGCCTGGACAGTTCAAAAACTTATGTGGTGTATTGCAGGAGCGGTGTAAGAAGTTCTAAAGCCTCTCAGTTGCTGATCGACAAAGGTTTCAAAAAAGTATACAATTTAGAAGGTGGCATCAATGGATGGCCGGGTGAAATTAAAAAAGATTGATTTTGATACATGTATCAGTTTTATGAATATCAAAATTGAGTACAACTAATGTCTATTAGTTGTAGATTTGCAACCTTATATGACAAAATCTGTTTATGTAATTGATGCCGTCAGGACCGCTATTGGAAAATATGCAGGTAGCTTGGCATCAGTAAGGCCCGACGATCTGGCTGCTCATGTTATTAAAGCCATCATCAGTAGAAATCCGAACATTCCTTTTGAATTGGCCGAAGAGGTTATTCTCGGTGCAGCCAATCAGGCTGGAGAAGACAATAGAAATGTAGCCAGGATGGCTACGCTATTGGCCGGATTGCCAACCACAGTTTCGGGATATACAGTGAACAGACTTTGTGCCAGCGGGCTACAGGCAATAGCCAATGCAAGCATGGAAATTCAAGTTGGCAACGGCGATCTGTATCTGGCAGGTGGTGTTGAGAGCATGACCCGTGCACCTTTTGTTATGGCAAAATCGGAAAGTGCTTTCGGACGTGTGCCAGAAGTATATGATACAACCATTGGTTGGAGATTCACCAACCCTGCTTTATCAGCTTTGTATCATCCATACACGATGGGAGAAACTGCTGAAAATGTAGCAGAAAAATGGAACATTGGTCGTGAAGAACAAGACACTTTTGCAGTCAATTCTCAAAAGAAATGGGTTGATGCAGATGCTTCATCTAAATTCGAAAATGAAATAGTAGGCATTCAAATTCCTCAAAAAAAGGGTGAAGCACTGATGTTCAATCGCGATGAACAACCGCGACTGAGCAGCATGGAAGTACTTGGCAATTTAAAACCGGCATTCAAAAAAGGAGGTTCTGTCACTGCCGGAAATTCGAGTGGTGTAAATGATGGTGCTAGTATACTGGCAATCGCCTCAGAAGATTTCACCCAGGCTCACGGTCTCTCTCCTAAAGTGAGAATTGTGGCAAGTGCAGCATCCGGTGTCGATCCTTCTATTATGGGAATTGGACCTGTAGATGCCGTTAAAAAGGTATTGAAAAGAGCCGGTAAGAACATTTCTGATATTGGCTTATTTGAGCTCAATGAGGCATTTGCTTCCCAAAGTATTGCCTGCATAAGAGAACTGAACATTGACCCTTCAATTGTCAATGTAAATGGTGGTGCTATTGCAATTGGACATCCTCTGGGATGCAGCGGAGCAAGAATTAGCACAACATTGATTCATGAGATGCAAAAACGCCCAAATGTCAAATATGGTATTGCTACCATGTGCATTGGCGTAGGTCAGGGATTGGCCATATTATACGAAAACATGGCATAATTTTTGACGCTTTTTCATTGGTTTCAATTAAGATTTAACACTCTGAATCAGTCATTTAAAATATGGTGCTCATCGTTACTTCTGATGTTTTTCAGCATCAGCAGTGCGCTTGGAATTGCTAACTCAAATGACCTGAAATTAGATGTTGACCAACACTCAAAAGTCAAACAATCAAATGCGACGGATGACAACTCATCACATGCATATCTGGAATTGTGCGACGAACTCAATTTCAACATTGAAAAAGAAATTGAAGACAACAATGAAGAAACCCTTTCTAACAACTTAGAATTAAGATTGACCAACACACCTGTTGGTATCACGCTGAATTCAAGTTCAACATTGATCTCCTCAGGATACAGTGTCCTATCCTTAAATATCCTCTATTGCGTGTTTCGCATTTAATCATCTATCTCCCCTTTCGCGGTCGTAACGGCAGACCATTCAAAACACCGTTCAATTAATTTTTTTATTACTTTCAATGCGAAACGATGATTAAAACAATTCGTTTTGATGAAAGAGAATCTTTAAAAAAACTGAGACAATTCCTTCCGTCTCAATCACCTTTAAAAGATTTCATTCATCACAACACATTACATGCTTTTCAGGACATGAACTTTCATGATGCTCTGAGAATGGCTTCAGGTGTATTCGGGTATAAAACATACCTGAGGCTAGACGAATACAGGCATCTGTATGTAAACAAAACAATCTCTGAATATGCTTTAAACAAAAGCATATTGGAACACACAAACAACCATGAAACCGCACTTTGGAAAGAGAGAATGATCAGAAAAAACTATGATTGCTCTTTACATGCCAAGGTCGGATCACTTAGAGAACAGTTGAGTGACATTTATAAAATCAATTTCGACAAACTGGTGCATCCAACGTTGTTCAGAATTCTCAATTCATATCTCGATCAAGGTGTTGCAATTCGAAGTTTTCCTATAGTTGAAAACAGCTTTATTGAATCTTTAAGAAAACTTGACAAATACAGTTTTATTCCTTTGTTGCGTTCCAAACGGACTCGACTTTTACTTCAATATGGTGAACTAACAGTTGAGTATTTATTGACAATTCTGTTGGGGGATGAATCACTTTTTGAAACTTATTTATTTGATCAACAATTTGCACATCCGGGTTGGTCCGGAATGGTAAGCACCATTGAAGAAAACCCTGAGGGCTTATTAGACAAAAGGAACATCACTTTAAAGGAACTCATCATTTTTGAACTCTTGCTGGAAATAGATGCATTGGACTCCAAGTATGGTGAGAGCTGGGAGCCTTTAAGTAAAATGGATTTCAATCATCCCGGAAAATTATTTTCTAGAATTGAACCAACGGAGTTGTCTGAAGTTTTATTGATGTGGCAAGATGCCTACGAATGGAACTATTATCCCGAAGTATTCACCGGCATACAAGACAGGCTGAAACTACCTAAGACAGAACTTGAAGCCTCCTTTTATGCATTGTTTTGTATAGATGATCGAGAGTGCTCCTTGAGAATGCACCTTGAACAATTGAACAAAGGTGCTAAAACTTATGGCACACCGGGTTTCTTCAATCTGGATTTTTACTTTAAACCAGAAAACAGTCAATCTCATACCAAAGTTTGTCCGGCGCCAATGAATGTCAAACACATTGTGATGGAAAGGCAAACACATAGGGAAACTCAATCTGATATCCATTTTAAAAAGCAAACACATTCATTGTTTACAGGTTGGTTGATCTCTCAAACATTGGGGTTTTGGTCGGCCTTGAAATTATTCATAAACGTTTTTAAACCTACTATTAGTCCTGCTACTACTTATTCGTTTAGGCACATGGACCATCATTCGAATTTGACCATTGAAAACACTGATACAAATGATCGGTTTGAAGGCCTTCAAATAGGATTTACTGTAGACGAAATGGCTGAAAGAGTAGAAGGATTATTAAAAAGTATAGGTTTAACAACAATTGGTGCTCAGCCGGTATATGTGATTGGACATGGGGCGAGCAGTATCAACAACACACATTATGCTGCTTATGATTGTGGTGCTTGCAGCGGCCGACCGGGTTCGGTAAATGCCAGGGCTTTTGCCTATATGGGCAATCATCCTCAGGTAAGGAAAAAGTTAATTGAAAAAGGCATTGCCATCCATCCTGAAACTATTTTCATTGGAGCTTTACATGATACCACTCGAGATGAAATTGAATTTTATGATTGTCAGAATCTAAGTGACAACATTAAGAACTTGCATTTAAAAAATGAAAAGACTTTTGAATTGGCTCTGCACTTGAATGCCAAGGAAAGATCCAGAAGATTCATATTGACCGATACCAAAAAAAGTGCTGAAGAAGTTCATAGATCCATCAAACGTCGTTCGGTTAGTTTGTTTGAACCAAGACCTGAATTGAATCATTCCAACAACACATTGTGCATCATTGGCAGAAGAGAAATGACCCAGGGGCTATTTTTAGACCGAAGAGCATTCCTCAATTCCTATGACTATAAGTTAGACAATGAGGGTAAGCTTTTATTAAACATTCTAAAAGCAGCTGTACCTGTTTGTGGTGGCATCAGTCTTGAATATTACTTTTCTAAAGTCGACAACCAAAAGTTAGGTGCAGGCACAAAACTGCCTCACAATGTGATGGGGCTTATAGGTGTGGCCAATGGTACCGATGGAGATCTGCGAACCGGACTGCCTTTACAAATGATAGAAGTGCATGATCCATTAAGGTTGATGTTCATCATTGAACAATATCCTGAAACTGTTTTAAAAACTTTAGAACGCGATATTGACACTTATGAATGGTTTGTCAACTCTTGGGTAAGATTATGCGTTGTGCATCCCGACAAGCACAGCATCTATGAATTTAAGAATGGCGCTTTCACAGAGATCCAGATTGAAACCACTCGCATAAAAATGGTCGATGACATTATGCCGATTTTAGAATCTACTGATAACAATGTACCTGTTTACATCATTGAATAACATGAATCTGACCATACAATTGTTTTTAGCTTTGCCGCTTCTGGGACTTTTGATCAGTTTTCTGATACCGAAAAAGAATGAAATCTCTATTTCAAGAACAGCATTCATGACAGTTGGTTTGAGTTTATTGACAACCTTGATTCATATTGTGTTCTGGATGATGAATGATGGCATTGATATAAACATCAAAGAACTTGTACTGTATTCCGGTGAAGGGTATGAATTTGTGCTCGATTTGTATTTTGACAAGATTGCAGCCGTTTATCTTCTGGTTGGCGCTTTTATAACATTTATCATCACTGTTTACAGCCGTTACTATTTGCATCGTGAAAGCGGCTATAAACGCTTCTTTAACACAATTTTGTTCTTTTACTTTGGATACAATTTAACTGTTTTATCCGGTAATTTTGAGACCTTGTTCATAGGTTGGGAAATACTTGGTATTTCTTCATTCTTATTGATCGCCTTTTACCGCGACAGATATTTACCTGTAAGAAATGCTGTTAAAGTTTTTTCTATTTACAGAATAGGTGATCTGGGTATATTATTGACCATGTGGGCCAGTCATCATTTGTGGCATGAAAACATCACATTTGCAAAACTCAATAACTTTGAATTGGTACATGAACACCTTTCAGAGCATTCGTTGTTTGGTGTCTTCATTTCTATCATGATACTGCTTGCGGCAGCTGTAAAATCTGCTCAATTGCCGTTTTCATCCTGGTTGCCACGAGCCATGGAAGGGCCCACAACATCCAGTGCCATCTTCTATGGTTCATTGTCTGTGCACTTAGGTGTTTTCTTGTTACTGCGCACCATGCCATTTTGGGAACAACAAACATCCATAAGAATTTTAATTGGATTGGTTGGTCTATTCACCGCACTTGTATCAACGATGATTGCAAAAGTTCAATCTTCAATTAAAAGTCAGATAGCTTATGCCTCAATTGGGCAAATAGGACTGATACTTATTGAGGTTGCTATGGGCTTTGAAAATTTAGCTCTCTTGCATTTTACCGGGAACGCTTTTATAAGAACATATCAATTATTGGTATCACCTTCGGTGGTCAGTTACATGATCAGGGAACAGTTCTACAACTTTGTTCCTAAATCCAGAAAACTTGAAAACACATTTACAAAACGATTGGCATATACAATTTACTTACTGAGCATTAAGGAATTCAATTTAGATGCATTCATTAATCGATTAATATTCAAACCGCTTAAATCACTGGGATTACACTTGAATGTCTTTACATTCAAAAATTTGCTTTACTTCTTTACACCTGCATATTTGTTGGGTTTTACTTTGTTGATGCAGGAGGACAGAATACCTCCCGCCTTGCACAGTGCATTGCCTATTCTGATGTCATCAATTGGATTGGCTATGGTTCTAAAATCATTTACCGAGAAATCATCCCCCTTTCTTACTTGGTTATTGATCATTTTGAATCATTTGTGGATCACTTTGTCTGTTTCATTCAATGAACAATTCTCATTGATCCACAATGCATTGTACTTGAGCGGAATTTCAGTATGCGGTCTACTTGGCTTTTGGGTTTTACATACGTTCAAAAAACTTGAGCCCAAGTATTTTTCACTCAACCAATACAATGGTCATGTTTATGAATACCCTCAACTGGCATTTGTATTTTTGATTGCAAGTTTGGGTGTAGTTGGATTTCCAATTTCACCTACTTTTATAGGTGAGGATTTAATCTTTGGACACATCAAAGAAAACCAGGCATTACTGGCCATTATCTGTTCACTGAGTTATATAATGTCAGGGATATCAATCATCCGATTGTATGCACGACTTTTTCTAGGACCACACATTAAAACGAATCATGAAACACCTTACAAATCTTCATAATTTAAACACAAAATATTCAAGAGATTTCATTTTTAAGACATCAATGCTTAAAAGTGTTCATAAAGACATTCCCGAAGTGAGTCTGAATTCTATTTGAGATGTAGTTGGTTAAGTTTCAAATCAGACTCCTCGGGAAATTTATCAAATGTCGATGCCGGGACCGTAATTGGTTCCGGCATTATTTTTTCAATAAATCAAGAACCTTTTTATCTATAGGAAAAGTAAGCTCTTCTGATCTCAATTCTTCTAGTGGCTTGAAATACAATTTGACTGAATGATTTCTTACATCATCGGATTGATCTGAAATGTATTCAGACCACAAAACGTTTGCATTTACTTTGTAGTAAACCGAAATGATCTGCTCGCTTTTTTTAAATGC
>DASWYG010000343.1:0-2596 GCA_036405075.1 Bacteroidia bacterium
TCTTTTAGATCGCGTTGGACCAATAGAAGAAGACATAGAACCTCTTAAAGAATTGGGTATATTGGTTGATCGTGATGATGAAGGTTATTTGCTTCAATTGTTCACAAAACCAGTTGAAGATCGTCCAACAATGTTCTATGAAATCATTCAAAGAAAAGGTGCTAAATCCTTTGGAAAAGGAAATTTCAAAGCACTTTTTGAAGCGATTGAAAGAGAACAAGCCAACAGAGGAAATCTCTAAAATATTCTTTGGAATGAACGCTTGGGTTGATATGACCGGAAGAGTAATACTCATTCCGAAAAACATCAACAGAATTGTCTCATTAGTACCTTCTCAAACCGAATTACTTTATGATTTGGGATTAAAGGATCGTATAGTTGGTAAAACTGTATTTTGTATTCATCCCAAAGACAGTCATTCAGGAACTGAAAATGTTGGGGGAACTAAAAAAGTGCGATTTGATAAAATTGATGAGCTTAATCCTGACCTGATCATTTGCAACAAAGAGGAAAACACACCTGAAATAGTCGAAACATTGGCTGCCAAATATCCCGTTTGGGTAAGTGATATTAAGGATTTAAATGATTCAATGAAAATGATTGAATCGCTTGGAAATATTCTTGATACCCAATCTGAAAGTCAATTGCTCATTGAACAAATCAAAGACAGCTTTAAAAAAGCTAAAATATACAAACGCCATAGAACTGCCTATCTGATTTGGAGGAATCCATACATGACTGTTGGGCATGATACATTCATTCATAACATGCTAACAAAAGCCGGATTTGATAATGTCTTCAGCGATTTAATGCGATATCCTGAGATTGATCCTGAAACTTTGGCAGAATTCAAACCTGAAGTCATACTTTTATCTTCAGAACCCTACCCTTTCAACGAAAAACACATTGAAGAAATAAAATCTATAGTGCCATCTGCTAAAATTATATTGGTTGATGGAGAAATGTTTAGCTGGTATGGCAGCCGTTTATTAAATTCGCAGCCATATTTTAATGAGCTGCAAAGAAGGATTCATCGCGGTATCAATACATAGAAATGGCAATCATCATCAAGACACAAGAGCAAATCGAAGGAATACGAAAAAGCAGCAGGTTGGCTGCTGAAACCTTAAAATATTTAGAACCATTGGTTAAACCCGGTATCACAACACTTGAATTGGATACTTTAGCTGAAAAGTTTCTGGAAGAAAGAGGTGCTAAAGCTGCAACCAAAGGTTACAAAGGTTACAAACATTCGACCTGTATTTCCCCAAATGATGTTGTGTGTCATGGTGTTCCGAACGATTATGTCATTAAAGATGGTGACATTGTGAACATAGATGTTACCGCTATCTTAGATGGTTATTTTGGTGATACTTGTCGTATGTATGAGGTGGGAAATGTTTCACCTTATGCAAAAGACCTTGTGCGTGTAGCGAATGAATGCCTGCATTTGGGTATGGATGAATGTAAACCTGGTAACTACCTAGGCAATATTGGCTTTGTTATCAATGAGCACGCCGTTAAACATGGCTACAGTGTGGTATTCGAATTTTGCGGTCACGGTGTTGGCATCAGATTTCATGAAGATCCTCAAGTGGATCATATAGCAAAGAAAAACACCGGTCCAATTCTCCGACCGGGAATGACCTTTACCATTGAACCGATGATCAATGCCGGTAAAGCCAGATGCAAAGTTGACAGAAAAGATGGTTGGACAGCAAGAACCATTGATGGTAAATTGTCTGCTCAATTTGAACATACCA
This sequence comes from Bacteroidia bacterium, assembly GCA_036405075.1. Taxonomy (GTDB): domain Bacteria; phylum Bacteroidota; class Bacteroidia; order NS11-12g; family UBA955; genus JABMMZ01. Next base: position 1,764 of record DASWYG010000343.1, read on the forward strand.
TTCTCATAACTGAAACAGGTTATGAAGCCCTTACCGATATCAACGGCGATTATTGAGCCCATTCTGCCTTCAATCTGTACGATTGAACCTAATTGAGCACAAATTGGCACATCTTGTGCAATAATTCCCATTAAAGCAAGTTATTTTAGCAACCTTATGAAGAAGTTCATACTCTCTTTCTTTTGCCTATCTTTTATATTAAACGCTAATTCTCAGAACAGTTTTAGTACTGAGCCACCGGTATTCATAGACGAATTTGCCAAATTCATGGGCACACCGTCAAATCCGGAACTCAAACCCATTATTGAAACTTTTGTCAGCAACTGGAAAAGTGGGAAAATCTTACCTGAGCAAAAAACATACATCATCAAAATTTCGAATTCAATGATCTATAAAAATTTGCCAAAGGACCCTTACTTTGATTTATTGTTAAAAAATCTGGATTTGTTTTATCAAAAGAAACTAAGTTCTACAATTTTGAAACAATGGCAAGACATCACAAAAGCCCAATTGGAAAAAAACAGCAAAGATTATCTGGCTTTCTTACAAGTTGCTTATGATTTGTTTAAAGACAATACTCTGGTGCGAATAGATAAAAGAAGATGGTATGCCTCTAATGCCAATTTTGAATTTACATTTGAGAAAAACAGAGTGGGAATCTCATTCAAAAATCTAGATCTAATTTGCGAAGCAGCACTCGATAAAATTAAAGTTCTTAATTGCTCAGGTGTGTTTTATCCTGATAAAAAAACATGGTCAGGTACACAAGGTCGTATCAATTGGACCAGGGTGGGAAAACCTGAATCTGAAATTTATTGTGAATTCAAAAAACA
>DASWYG010000344.1:0-6963 GCA_036405075.1 Bacteroidia bacterium
AAACCTAACTTGAATACTGTTAAAACAAGACTATGTTTGTAACATAAAAGCTAACCCCATGAACCAACTGCCTTTGTTTGTTTCTGTTTTTTTTATCATTACACTCGGACTCACTCTATACTTTTTGTATAAGGCCGCTTATGATTCTGTATATGTATTGATCATTCCTTTGGTCATCATTGTGGTACAATCCACCTTGGCTCACAATGGATTTTACAGTCATCAGGGACAAGGTATTCCCAGGCCACTGTTTATAATATTACCTTCTTTGATCACCATGGTCATTTGTTTCATTGTGCCTCAAAGTCGTCATTATTTGCTGACCCTCAATCCCGGATGGTTGACATTCTTACATGTCATTCGCTTCCCAATCGAATTGGTTTTATTTTGGCTATTTCTCTATAACCTTGTGCCTGAGATAATGACCTTCAACGGATGGAATTACGATGTCGTATCAGGGATTTCTGCACCAATCGTAGCTTATTATGCTTATGTTAAAAAGAGTATGCCTTTTAAATGGACGTTGATTTGGAATATCTTGTGTTTGCTATTGCTTTTGAACATTGTGGTTATTGCCATATTAAGTGCACCAACACCGTTTCAGCAGTTTGCATTTGATCATCCTAATACAGGCATTTTCTATTTCCCGTTTGTTTGCTTGCCCGCAGTGATAGTGCCTTTGGTAATGCTATCGCACATTGTATCCATCTATAGACTTTTAAAAGATTGATTGTCAACTAATAAAAACAAACTTTACTGTTGACTGCGTTCAACTATGAGTTTAGCAGCTCTTTCACTGGCTCCGGGCAAACCCACCTTGATGCGCAAAGCAGCGTAAGAATTGAGCATCTTCTGCCTTTCAGGACCATCTAATAATTTATCCAATTCTTGCTTTACTTTATCAGGCGTGTAATCCACCTGAATCATTTCTGGCACAACCTTATTGTCCATTATAAGGTTTACAAGCGAAATGTATTTCACTTTAATGACAAGTTTACCCACCTGATAACTTAGATTGCTGAATTTGTAACAAACAACCTGAGGGCAGTTGAGCAGAGCGGTTTCCAAAGTTGCAGTACCACTGCAAACCAGAGCTGCATGAGCATTTGCCACTACATCGTAAGTTTTACCACTGATCAGTTTAACCGGCGCATCACCTATATATGAATTGTAAATTTCATCTTGAATATGTGGTGCCCCTGCCAATACAAAAGTGTATTGAGGATACATTTTACTTACCGCAACCATATTGGGTAGCAAATGTTTCAATTCACTCATTCGGCTGCCTGGCAATAATGCGATCACCGGTTTGTTCAATTCGTGGTTTTGTAAGAAATTGTCTTCAAAAGGGTAGCTGTCTATTGCATCGCAAAGAGGATTGCCTATATAGTCAGGCTTCACCCCAAATGGTTTAAAAAACTCAGTTTCAAAAGGCAGTATGGTATAAAGATGATCCACAAATTGTCTGATCTTGTGCGCTCTACCGGTGTTCCAGGCCCATACTTTGGGTGAAATGTAGTAATGTGTTTTGAAGCCATTTTCTTTTCCAAACTTGGCCATCCTCATGTTAAACCCCGGGTAATCGATCAGAATCAAGGCATCAGGTTTGAATGCTAAAACATCCTTTTTACATAGTTTAAGGAATCCGGAAATTTTACCCAGATTTTTTATGACGTCGCTAATTCCCATGAATGAAGTTTCGCGGTAGTGTTTTACTCTTATTCCTCCAACGGCAGACATGAGATCTCCACCCCAGAAACGAAATTCGGCATTGGGGTCGAGTTTCAGAATGTGCTTCATCAGGTTGGCTCCATGCAAGTCACCACTGGCTTCACCGGCTATTAGATAGTACTTCATTCGGTTTGCAAATTAAAGTTAAAAATAACGTAATCGGTTGGGAAAAATGCCTTAATTTCGCGCAAATTTATTCGATCGACAATGAAAGAAGTATACATCGTTTCTGCAGTCAGGACAGCCATGGGAAGTTTCATGGGCTCTCTGTCTACTACCCCTGCTCCAAAATTAGGTGCTGTGGCCATCAAAGGTGCTTTGGATAGAATCAAACTTGATCCTACTCAGGTACAGGAAGTGTATTTCGGCAGTGTACTGCAAGCCGGCCTGGGTCAGGCGCCTGCCAGACAAGCTGCTAAATTCGCAGGTTTGCCGAACAATGTACAATGTACAACTGTAAATAAGGTATGTGCCAGTGGTATGAAATCCATCAGCTTAGGAGCTCAACAGATCATGACCGGTATGGCCGATGTGGTGGTTGCAGGTGGTATGGAAAACATGAGCATGGTGCCTCATTACATGATGGGCAGCAGAACTGGTTACAAGTATGGTAACTTCAATATGATTGATGGTTTGTCTAACGACGGTCTTCAAGATGCTTATAACAAAGAATTGATGGGTTGGTGTGCTGATCTTTGTGCCAGAGAGTACAAATTTACCCGCGAACAACAAGACGAATTTGCCATCAGTTCATATAAAAAATCCGCTGAGGCATGGGCCGCCGGCAAATTCAATGATGAAATCGTACCGGTTGAATTGACCGATAAAAAAGGAAATGTCACACATTTCAACCACGATGAAGAATACAAAAACGTATTCTTTGATAAAATCCCTGCTCTTAAACCAGCCTTCTCTAAAGATGGTACTGTTACCGCAGCAAATGCTTCTACCATGAACGATGGTGCTGCAGCAGTGGTATTGATGAGCAAAGAGAAAATGGAAGAATTGGGATTGACCCCAATCGCTAAAATAAAAGGTTTTGCAGATGCCGAGCACGAGCCAGAATGGTTCACAACTGCTCCTAGCAAAGCCATGCCAAAAGCAGCTGCAAATGCAGGTGTTAAATTGGAGGACATTGAATATTTTGAATTCAATGAAGCGTTTTCAGTAGTTGGTTTGGTGAACACTCAACTGATGAATCTGGATGCATCCAAAATCAATGTCAATGGTGGTGCAGTTGCACTAGGTCATCCACTCGGAGCCAGTGGAGCTCGTATCATTGTTACACTCATCAACGTATTGAAACAAAACAATGCTAAATTGGGTGGTGCTGCAATTTGCAATGGTGGTGGTGGCGCAAGTGCCATGGTCATTGAATTGGTTTAATTTAGGTGCACAATAATTTGGTATGATTTTGTATTAATTGTACATTATGTGCTCCTTTAGAAAGCTTCTTTTAATTTTCTCACTCTTTTTCGTCGGTGTCGTTTCGGCACAAGACCCAATGCTTAAGAAGTATTCTGACAGCCTAAGGTTTTGTAAAGTTGATTCCATCAGAAAAGTTTATAACGATTCCTTTTCAGCTTTGCTTAAAAACATTGCTGAAAGTGATGAAGGATTCGAACTTAACACGGATTCTATTTTTTCTACTGTCTCAGTTTTAAAATCTCCGGATGGTAAAATGAAAGTCTTTTCATGGGTTTACATCAACGATAAAGAAGAATATTTCAATCATTGCCTGGTGATGTATCGCTCTAAACCCAACAGAGAACATCAGGTATTTTGGTTGAATGATAGGATTGATACACGTGTTGACTCTGTTTATGATGAATTTGGACCCGATCAATGGCCCGGTGCTTTGTATTATCAAATGTTTCAATTCAAAGTGAAAAATACGACCATGTATTGCGTATTGGGTTTTGATGGCAAGAACAGCTTCAACAATAGAAAAATCATAGATGTACTTTGGGTCGATAAAGACAGGGAATTGCACATAGGTGCCCCGGTTTTTTATGCATCAGACAGAGATTATTCTCCTAAATACCGTGTGTTTTTTGAATACGCCGATCAAACCACCATGTTGTTGAGGTTTGAAATGGAAATGAAACTCATCACTTTTTCCAATCTTGTGCCCAGCAGTCCGGATAAATTGGGTCTGAAACAATATTATATACCTGATGGCAGAATTGATACCTATCAATTGAAAAAGAAAGGCAAATGGGTATACAGTCAAGGACTCGATGAATTTGAATTCAAAGGCAATGAATAAATTTTAAAATTCAGCATACATTCACTAAACTTGTAAGAAGCTTATGCGTTACCTAATTGTATTCAGTTTTTGTTTTTTGTTGTTCACTTCTGGCACCAATGATTACGGTTTTAAAATAGCCAAAGTCAAATACAAAGGCGGTGGCGATTGGTATGCAAACAGAACTGCTCTGCCCAATCTGGTCAACTTTTGTAACTCTAACATCAAAACCAATATCAATCCTTCTGAAGGGACTGTAGACGTCGGATCTCCCGAAATATTCAACTACCCTTGGGTATATCTGACCGGACACGGTAATGTGGTTTTCAATGATGCTGATGTAAGCAATCTTAGAAAATACCTGATCTCAGGAGGCTTTTTATTGATAGATGACAATTATGGCTTGAAACCATTTATAGTGCCACAAATGAAAAAAGTATTTCCGGAGCTGGATTTTGTGGAATTGCCTTTTTCACATGCAATTTACCATCAAACATATAACTTCAACAATGGATTACCTAAAATCCATGAACACGATGGTAAACCGGCACAAGGTTTTGGATTGATTTATGAAGGACGTCTGGTATGCTTTTTTACTTATGAAAGCGATTTGGGCAATGGATGGGAAGACCAATCCGTATACAATGATCCTGAAGAAAAACGTCAGGAAGCTTTAAAAATGGGTGCAAACATCATACAATATGCCTTCAATAGGTAAACAACGATGAAAAAAGTCGTTGTCATCTATAATCCGTTTTCAGGAAGACGAAAAATAAAAGATCTGCCCAAATTGATTGAACGTCATTTGGATCATGCCAGATTTGAAGCCTTGATTTGGCCTACCGAAAAAGCAGATGATGTTATATTGTTGACCGAAAAGGCCATAAGAGAAAAAGCCGATATCATCATGGGAGCAGGAGGCGATGGCACCATCAATAAAATTGCTTCGCGTTTGGTCAATACCGGAATTGCCCTTGGAATAATTCCTCTGGGATCGGGAAACGGTTTTGCAAGACATTTTAATATACCCCTTGATACCCAATTGGCCATAACGGAAATGCCCAATTATTTTGTAAAAGAAGTTGATACTGTTTGGTTCAATCGCCATTGTATGATCAATGTAGGTGGAATTGGATTCGATGCACACATAAGCTCTGCTTTTGCCAATAGAAATAAGCGTGGATTGCAAGGATACGTTAAAACAGTGGTAAAGAACTTAAATTACCGCAGCAAGCACTATCAGATATACAAGGATGGGGAGCGAGTTTGGGAAGGTAAGGCGTTCATGATTGCAGTTGCTAATGCCACTCAGTGGGGCAACAATGTGGTGGTTCATCCCGGAGCAAAACCCGACGACGGATTGTTCAATTTGGTGGTTTTGAAAAAGTTTTCAGGATTGGATTTTTTCATGATCGTTAAAAATCTGATGGAAGGGAAATTGGTTAAGAATAAAAATTCAGTTGTCTTTCACGGAACCGACTTTGTCATCAGACGCGAAGAAGAAGGGCCGGTTCATGTAGATGGTGAACCAATTTGGCTTGGTAAAGAAATTAACATTAATATTGAACCTTTGAGTTTGAAGATTTTGAGTTATGAGCAAAAAAGTTAAACGTTCATTTGACGGTCTGGTGTATAGCACCGACGTGAACATAGAATTGAATGAGGCATTTGAGGAAAGCGAAACCCTTCCGCCTCAACAACAGAAATTGAACATTCGTTTGGAAACCAAACAAAGAGGCGGCAAAAAAGCCACTCTTATAAAGGGATTTATTGGTACAAATGCCGATTTGGAAGAACTGGCCAAGAAATTAAAGAACCATTGCGGCACAGGTGGAAGTGTCGTTGAAGGAGAGATTCTGATTCAAGGCGATCAAACAAAAAAGGTGAAGGAGTATCTTCAGTCAAAAGGTTATAAAACCAATAACATCTAAACCATAAAATTTGCTTTCACTCAGTAAAGGTATATTCTCAAATTTTGTCAGTAAGACATTGATTGCCGGACTGGGTTTGTTAACTGTTATTTTGGTTTCACAAAGATTGGGTGCTGCCGGTCGAGGCTCCATCAGTTTGTTTATGTCAGGAGTGGCATTGTTGCAATTGTTTTGTGATTTTGGAAACAGCAGTGCCATTATCAACTTGTCTTATACTCATTCTCAAAAAAATCTGTCGTACAGCAGTCAGCTATGGGTTTTGGGTGTTTGTTTATCAGCTTATTTGTTCTTGCCTTTTTTCAGACATGTTTCATTTGTTTTTTTGATTCCACCTGCAGCATTTCTTTTTTCCTATATCAATCTGAATCATCTTTTATTGATGGGTCAAAGAAAAGTTGGCTTAAGAAATTTGAGTAGCATTATGCAGCCTTTATTGTTGCTGTGTTTCTTTTGGTTTATGGGTGATTATGCGAAAGTGGAAGACGATCAATACATCATCTGTTTGTTTTTTGCATTGCTACTGTCTGCTTGGTTTGCTTATTCATTGAGTCACAAAGGGTTCAAATCAGATGACAGTAAATCTGTATTTGAAACTGAAATTTTAAAAAAAGGATTTTGGGTACAATCCGGACAGGCCATACAGTTTTTAAATTACAGGGTCAATTTCTTTTTAATACCTTATTTCATAGGCGTTTCGGCTTTAGGGGTATTCAACAATGCGGTCATTTTAAGCGAATCGATATGGATTTTGGGCCACAGCATTGGTCAGATGCAACACATGAGGATTTTGAATACTGAAGGACACATTGAAAAAAGGACCTTAAGCAACAAAATGATACTGATCAATTTGATTGGAACCACTGTGTTGACAATGATTTTGATTGCAATACCCAATTCGTTCTGGGTTTATTTGTTTTCTAAAGACTTTGAATCCATGCGTGAATTGTTTCCTTACCTTGCACCGGGTGTAATAGTGTTCAGTGTTTCTAACATCATCAATCACCATTTACATGCTGAAGGACATTTTAAAACCATATTGATTTGTAATCTTTT
>DASWYG010000345.1:0-16242 GCA_036405075.1 Bacteroidia bacterium
CCAGTTCAATCATAAAATCAATGCTCTTTTGCGATACCGGGTATTGTTCGAATACAGAAGGTTCTAGTAACAATACTCTGTTCACGTTTTTCAATTCACTTCTCCAATTGGGATCTAAATTATAAAAGTTATAGATCAAAGTGTCTTTCAAAGGATCTAGTTCTATTGTATCTGTTGTAGGTAAGTTACAAGCCAAATTGGGTGTAAAAGTGTTTTCCAACTCATTTGGAATCGGGATAGATCTTAACTGTTCAGTTTCGAAATCCAGGAAGGTGTTTTTTTGATCGGTGTTGCAAAAGCGATTGATGTTTTCCTGATTGGCATAATACAGTTTATGAGCATTGGCGCCGCATACCCATTGCCAACTGAGGGCATTACTGGCCCAATCGGCATCCAATAAATGGTAGTACATCCATTGTGCGGGTAGTTTCCAATGACATTCAGCCACATTACATGCAGTTGAAGCCAGGTACATTCTGAGGTGGTTGTGCATGTAGCCGGTTTCGTATAGTTGATGTATGCCCTTGTCTATGGCTGCAATTCCGGTATTGCCATTTGTGATGTTAATAGGAATGCCCTCTTTTGAAACCTTCTCTTGTTTGTTTCGAAAATCATTATTGATGTCTGCGCCCCTGTGTTTCCATATCTGTTGCCAATAATCTCTCCAGGCCAATTCCTGAACAAATTTTTCAATCTCATACAACTTAAAGCCTTTGTTCAAAATACTTTCAAAGACTTGTTTTGTGCTGATGACACCTCTCGAAATATAGGGTGAGAGATAAGTAACTGCACCGTCCAAGTAGTTTCTGTTCTTGCCATATACGACGGGGTCAACCGCATCCATTCTTTCTATTATCTGTTTGTATGCAGTCGGGAAATTCATCGTTTGGAAATTTTGTTGTTGCTGATCTGTCTTTGTCTTGTGCATTTGAAACGATTCATGTCGGCACTGGCCTTGAAAGCATGTTTAACACCAACGCCCGATGAGACACGTTTTCGCCACAATTTAAAACTCGAATGTTTAAGGTTTTTGCGCATCAATTTTTCGACCTCACCTTGAGTGAGATTAAATTGGGCTTTGATGACATCAAATGTGGTTCGGTCTTCCCAAGCCATTTCCACTATTCTGTCGATTTCCAACTCTGAAAAGGATTTCATTTTTCGATGGTAATGTGTTTTTTAGAGCTATTCTTGCAACAAAACGAATTAACATTTAAAGACAGATATTGTTCATTTTTTAATTTAAAGAAAGTATTATTTGTGATTTGTTTTTTACCGCATTTTTCATGGTTTTTTTGTCGATCTGAAAGGTGTAAATTTGTCTCATGAAATCTTCAAGCACCGTTACTTGTCCCAATTGTAAACACCAGTTCAGCATTGAATCGGCATTAACTGCTGATATTGAGAAGGACATCAATGAAAAGTTGAGAAGGGAGTTCAACGACAAATATTTGCAAGAAAAGAAGAAAGTAGAAGACAATATGCGTCAGAAGGAAGAGCAACTCAATGTTGAACGCAAAAACATGTTTGAGCAACAACAGAAAGAATTGGCCGAAAAGCGCAAAGAGATGGAAGAATTTGTAAAGGAAAAGTTGCGTAAAGAGAATGAAGAGATCATGGAAGCGATGAAAAAGAACAGTGAGGAGCAGGAAGAAAAAATTCGTCAGTACCGCAAACTGGAAATTGAAAAACTCGAAATGCAAAAAAGGATGAAAGAAATGGAAGAAATGCATGAGTTGGAAACCAGGAAAATGCTGATGGAAAAGGAAATGGAGATGAAAGAAAAACTCATGAAGGAAGCTGATCAAAAGAGTGAACTGAAAATGAAGGAACTCAACAAGCAATTGGAAGATCAGAAAAAACTAATAGAAGAAATGAAGCGCAAGTCTGAGCAAGGCAGTATGCAAATGCAGGGAGAAGTTCAGGAATTGGCCATAGAAGAGATGTTGAAGACCAATTTTCCTTTCGATCGTATCAGTGAAGTGGGTAAAGGCGTTAAAGGAGCAGATTTGATACAAACTGTTATCAATCAAATGGGTCAGGAATGTGGTACCATCGTTTGGGAAAGCAAGCGCACCAAAGAGTTTCACCCTTTATGGATTGAGAAATTCAAAGCCGATTTCAGACAAAGCGGTGGCGACATCGGTGTCATTGTTACACAAGCCATGCCCAAAGACATGGACAGATTTGGACTTAAAGACGGTATCTATATTTGCCCTTATGAAGATGCCAGAAGTTTGGCTATGCTGCTTCGAATGTCTTTGTTACGCATCAACGAAGCCATGTCTGCCAATGAAAATAAAGGTGAAAAAATGCAAATGTTGTACAGTTACCTCACAGGTAATGAATTCAAGCATCAGATAGAGGCAATCACTGAAGGGTTTATGAGCATGAAAAAGGCCATCATCAGTGAACGCGTATCGATGGAAAAGATTTGGAAAGAGCGTGAGAAGCAAATTGATAAAGTGTTGTTGAATGCAGTAGGGATGTATGGCAGCATCAAAGGCATTGCAGGGTCGGCTGTTTCTGAAATCAAAGCACTGGATATCAATTCATTCGAAACATTGCCAACGGCTGAATGATCAAAGTTTTACCGTATTCTGAATTTGAAACTTTAAGTGACATCATCATCGATGTACGTTCTCAGGGAGAATTCAATGAAGGCCATATTCCCGGAGCTGTCAATCTGCCATTGTTGAACGACGAACATAGAATCATTGTGGGAACTACCTACAAAAAGCAAGGCAAATATGCCGCCATGCAAACAGGATATGATCTGGTGAATCCAATAAAATCGAAGTTGATAGAAGAATTGATGCAGTTAAAAGGAGCAAGTCGACAAGTAAGGGTATACTGTGCAAGAGGTGGATTAAGAAGTCGTTTGATGTCAGAATTTTTTGAGGAAAATGGTGTTGATGTCATTATGCTCAAAGGCGGTTACAAATTTTACAGAAGGCACATTCTTTCAAGAATCGATGGTTTTAAAAAACTTCGTGTGTTGAGCGGATTCACCGGTTCTGGAAAAACAGAGATATTGCAAGCCTTAAGGCAAATGGGTGAGCAGGTTCTGGATCTCGAAGATCTGGCCAAACACAAGGGCAGTGCATTTGGAAATTTAGAAGGGGTAGAACAGCCAATTACTGCCTATTTTCATAATTTAATTGACTTACAATTGAGACATTTTGATGCCAATAAATACACCTGGATTGAAAGTGAGAGTTTTAATATTGGTAAAGTCCATCTTCCGGCTGAACTCTGGGAAAACATGAAAATCGCACAAAAGGTGGAAGTAGAAATACCGCTTGAAAATAGAGTGAAAAACATATTGAATCAATATGGGAAAATTGATAAGCACTTGCTTGTGTCCGGTATTTCAGTTTTGAGAAAGCGATTAGGAGATGAAGATTTCAGGCAATTGAGTGAATGGGTCTTGGAAGGTAATTTGGAGCCTGTAGTCTTCAGATTGTTGAAGTACTATGATAGAGGTTATGAAAATGGCAGAAAGCGCAGAGATTGTCAGGAGTTTGTAAAATTTGTTTTCGATCACTCTGACCCTTTCAAAATTGCAGAATTTTTGATGAAGGAGTTGAAAGGAAGTGATTCACTTTGATTAAATTTGCCGTTATGCTTAAAAATGTACTGACCATGTTTCTTGTCATTGTTCTTCATTCATTGGCCAATGCTCAAGAACCAACGATCCGGTTTTTTTATGTCGGAGATGAGAAAACAAGATTTGAAGCCAATAACAACATTCAGGCTTGTTACAAGATAAAAGTTCACAAAGACAGCTCATGGAAACCTTTTCCGTATGAAATTGAAGGTTACATCTGGGAGCCGGGTGTGCAATCTTACGTTGAGGTTGAAGAAATGCCAATTTTAGATGCAGCACCAAATCAAGCCCCATTCAAATACAGATTGATCAGAACCATTGAGAACCGTAACATGGTATTGAGAAATGCCATCATTTTGGCTGATAACCGATGGAAACTGATCAATTTGCAAGTGTTCAGAGATGTTTTACCTGCGGCACGAAGATTAGGTGCTTATATTGAGTTTAATCTCGACAGCAATTATGCAACAGGATTTGGAGGTTGCAATACATTCAATGTTGGGGCCACCTATTCTGATGGCAGTATCAATTTCTATAAGCTGAATAGTACTTTGATGACTTGTGCAAACGATTCATTGGAAAAAAAAGTACTTGAAGTGTTCAACGGTGAAGTTCATTACTATTTTCGCAACAACATGTTGTTCATTTCAGGTTCAAATATGGTAACCCTGCATTTCAGACCGGAAAAAAGAAAAGATTCTTTGATCAATGAGTTGTCTTTGCCAAAGATGTATAGAGGTAATACTTTTAAAGTGATGCCAAACTTACAGTTCACTGTTACACTTGATGATGAAAAAGAGGCCGGTCAGAAAAGCTTCTTGTTTAGAGGTGTTGAAATGACAGAACTGGAAAAGAAGACAATCGCATATAAAATGGTGAATGCTGAGCTCAATGATGTAATCGCAGAAATAAGAATTCTTAAATCGGCCACCAATAAAAATGGACTTTACAATGCCATACTCATCTTCAGAGATGGTACAAAAAGGAACATTCAAATAAAAAATGCAGTTTGACCTTTTAGAGTTTTCAAAAGGTGGCGGTTGCGGGTGTAAACTCGAACCGGGTAAATTGAGCGTTTTGCTCAATCAGATCAAGCAAGAAAAAGACCCTCGGATATTGGTCGATTTTTCGGGCAACGATGATGCCGCAGTCCTAAAGTTGAACGATGTTCAAAGTTTGATCTTAACAACCGATTTTTTTCTGCCTGTAGTAGGCAATCCATACGATTTTGGAAAAATTGCAGCAGCCAATGCCCTAAGTGATGTGTATGCGATGGGCGGAACCCCACTTACAGCCTTATCCATATTAGCCTGGCCACAAGAACGAATACCGCTTGAGATAGCAGCACAAGTGATAGAAGGTGCAGTTTCAGTATGCCAATCTGCGGGAATTGTCATATCTGGCGGCCACAGCATAGAATCTGCTGATCCGATATTTGGATTGTCGGTAACGGGCATTGTAAATACGGAACACATAAAAAGAAACAATACACCTCGTGTTGGGGATTACATACAAATCACCAAGCCCATTGGTTTGGGATTATTGGCCAATGCCCTGAAAAGTAAAAAGCTGAGTGAAGAGGGTTATCACTACCTCCTGTCATTTGCAAGTAAATTGAATCTGGAGGGCATTGAATTGGCAAAAATTCCAACAGTGAGTGCTATGACCGATGTAACCGGTTTTGGACTTTTGGGTCATTTGAAAGAAATGCTTGGGAACAAATGTGCTGCTGAAATATTCTTAAGTGAAATTCCGGTATTTGATGAAGCAAAAAAGCATGCCATGGATATGTTGTATCCCAATATCACCACCAGCAACTACAACCATGTAAAAGACATTTGTAAGGGTTTGGACGGATTAGAGTTTTTATGGCTTTGTGATCCTCAAACAGGGGGAGGTTTGATGTTTACAACTTCTGAACCAATAGAAGGATTTCCAATCATTGGTAGAGTCTTGTCGGGAGAGGGCATTGTGGTCTCTTAGAGGTCAGTTTTCTGATGTTTTGTTCTTGATTCTCAATCTTGGGCATGTTTTACCCAAAAAAACATAAAATGTCATTGCGTTGAATAAAAGTAGAATGGGAACTGTTTGGCAAAAAACTGATTGGATATCCTGTGATTTTTCTTTATATTTACATGATGAAAAAGAAGCTTGGAATAGAACTTGATTTTATTGTTGATAAGCTCACCAATTCTATTCAAAATACTATTTCAGGCGATAGTTTTCAAACAGAAGTTTCAAGATTTACATTTTTAGATTGTGTGCAAATCACGAAAAAAAATGGATGGAACTTCAACTGGAAATCAGAACTAGATAATGAAATCAATGAAGTTTACAAATTGACAATTATTGGAAATCTAAACATAATACAAGGACTTTTAAGTATTAATAGAGAAAGTGATCATATTTTCATTAATTTGCTCGAAAATGCCCCATTTAATCGGGGTAAAAATAAACTTTATGAAGGTGTTGCAGGGAATTTGGTTGCTTATGCTTGTAAGCTTTCTTTCCAACTTGGATTTGAAGGATTTTTATCTTTTACATCAAAAACAACTTTGGTCAAACATTATGAAACAACTTTAGGGGCTTTTCATATAGGTAGAAATAGAATGATTATTCCAACTCACTCAGCGAAAATTTTAACAGATAAATATTTTAAATCATACTAAAATGGGACACATAAAAGAACCAAAGGGTGTTGACTTTCTTGTTCATAGTGAACCTTTAACAGAAAGAGACAAGACCGAAATAAGTGAATTTATTGTTCACTATAAAGCAAAAAAAGTTAAGTCTAAGAAGAAGGCAAGTTCTAAGAAAAAAAGCTTGGCATAAAAGGCTTTTAATTTTCAATGTTACATTGTTTTTGCAACTTCTGAACCAATGGAAGGATTTCCAATCATTGGTAGAGTCATTTCAGGTAATGGTATTAGTGTCATTATGTGATTAAAAGATTCAGATCATTCAAAAGCAAACGTTTCTTTTTTTCTTTTCAGTAAATATTGCGTTAAGCTTAAATTTCGCATGATGGTTATCTGTTTTAACCACTGATTCATATTGATATCGAAAATGATTCAATTTTATGGATGATAAATTCGCAATCTCTAAGATGTTTTTAATGGTTAAGTCGCTGCTGAAATTGTATTAATTGAATCAACGTAGGTTTTTCTAAAACTAAGGCGAAATGATTCACTTTTCATAAGGATGTGCTCCATTTTTATTGACCTAAAGCAATTGTTTTATAATGGTTTTAAATGTTCTAATATTAACCATATATTATTAAAAAAAATCAATTTTTCTCTTACTTTCATCCATCTACCTTATATAGGTGTCATCCACCAATTTTCGATATTAATGTGAGATAAATTTATAAGTAATGAGGTAATGTATTCATATCGGTATCATAATTAACTTGTTACGTTTGCTTAATCTGATAGGCTCAATTTTGTGCGATCAAAATGCTCAACAACATTTTGATATTTAAAGGTTACAAATTTTAATATCTCAACAAACGTTATGAAAAAACAATTATTTCTGCTTGGCAGTATTCTGCTTGCATTTACTTACAGTGGCTATTCTCAGGCAATAAACCCCAGTGCTTGGACCAGCCTTACTTCATTTTGGACTTTTGACAAAACAAGTGATTTAACACATGCTACAAAAGGACAAGATCTCATTTTACATGGCACACACACTTCAATTGCTGGTCCTGCATCAGGCGACAGTGCAGTTACCATTGGAGGCACAGGCAATTATTACACTGTACGACATGGATTAAGTAAAACCGGCAGTGCGGCTTTTGTCAACAAATTCTCTTTGGTCATAGATTTCAGATTACCTCAATTGAATAAATGGTATTGCTTTTACCAAACAGATCCGAGCAATGCAAATGATGGAGATGCATTTGTAAACAAAACCGGAAATGTGGGTGTTGCTCAAACCGGTTATTCTTACTACAAATTAAAACCCAATGAATGGTACCGTTTGGTCATTTCAGCTGATTTAGGCAACCGTTACAACTATTATTTGGATGGTCAACTTTTACAAGATGGTGGAGCTCAGGATTTGGACGGCAGATTCTCTTTGGACAGTATATTCTATTTCATCAATGATGAAGATGGTGAAAACAGTTTGATAGACATAGCTGCATTAGGCGTGTTCAACAAAGCATTGTCTGATAACGAAGTTTTTGCTTTAGGTGGTTATGGACATACAATTGATAAAGAACCGGCTCCGGGTGCAGTAGGGATGAATCCTTATCTTCAAACACCAAGCCCTACTTCAATGTATGTGAGCTGGCACTCTTTAGACACCAGTGCTTTGCCATTGGTTAGATACGGAACTGATAGCACGCGTTTGAACAATGTTTTAAAAGGTAAATATGAAAACATCAAAGGCAGAATTTGGCATACCGTAAAACTAAAAGACTTAAAACCGGGAACTACCTATTTCTATCGTTCAGTTAGCGGAAAAGACAGCACAATTGTATATCCATTTAAAACACCTGCTGAACAAGGAACTGCAGGTCAGCACATTCGATTTGTTGTTTTAGGAGATTCAAGAACGGATGTAACCAGAGCTACTCAACAAGTATCAAAATTGAAGCAAAATCTAATGAAGAAATATGGCACAGATTGGTACAATCAAATTTCACTTATTGCACACGTTGGTGATATTGTGACTTCAGGTGGTTCTATTTCTCAATATACAGATGAATTCTTCAATCCATTTTCTGAAATATCATGTTCAGTGCCTACAATGATAAGTATCGGTAACCATGAAGGTGAATCATCAATTTATTACCAATACATGAAGTATGAAGAACTTTCATCAACTGCATTTGCATATCCTCATCCATACAACGAAAGATTCTACTCTTTTAATTTGGGCAGCGCTCAATTCCTTTTCTGTAATGGCAACTGGCAGTTGAGAAATACTGCTCAAAAAGGTTGGATAGAAGATGCTTTAAGAGAATCAGAAGGTAATTCAAAAATTGATTTCGTGTTTTCATTCACACACCAACCAGGTCATAGTGAAATTTGGCCTGATGGCAATGAGTCTTTTGTACAAGATGATATTTTGGGTCATTTGAAAAACTTCTTCAAAGCTTCCATACATTTTAGCGGACACTCTCACAACTATGAAAGAGGCGTTATTCAAATGTCTAATTCAGACCTCAAACTTCAACACGATATGAGAGAAGTATTAAGTGGTGGAGCCGGTTCATCATTAGACCGTTGGGGAATGTACTCCAATCAAACAGATTATCCTGAAGTTCAATATTCAAGAGATCATTATTGCTATGTTATCATTGATATCGATGTTGATAATAAATCTTATACTGCAGAAACCTATAGCTTTGGCCACGACGACAAGGAAATGGACAATGTGTTGATTGATAAGTTCTATAGAAAAATTGAACAAACAAAGCCTGAATTGCCGGTTCTTGCAGGTGTTATCAATTCTGATAAAATCATTTTAGTCAGTAATAAAATGGAAGGTGTAGATTCTATTATGACAACACAATTCCAGGTTACCAATTACCCGGAAATATACGCCTCTCCAATTGTTGATGTAATGAGAGATTATCAAAACGTATATGGTGACAAAGGCGCTCCTGATTATGAACCAATCGATAAAAACAAAGGCATTGATCTTTATAGATTGTCATTAAATAAAAGTTCATTTGTGCTTGGGCAAGAGTACGCTTACAGAGTGCGTTTCCGCGACCATAACTTAAGATGGTCAGAATGGTCAAATGAAATCAAGTTTACTCCGGTTGCTGCCAATACAGCAGAAGCAGTGGACTTTAAAGCAAACAAAACACATGTGTTGCCAAGTACCAAAGTTTCTTTTAGCGATATGTCTTCAACGACTGCAACTACCTGGGATTGGGATCTGAATGGAGATGGTGTAACAGACAGTAAAAAACAATACCCTGATTTCACCTATGCAAACATTGGTTCTTACAATGTAACATTGACCATCAACAAGGGATTGTCAGGTGAATTAAAAATCACTAAAAACAACTATATTGTTGTTAGCAATTCTACCGGTGTTGAATTGGTTACAAAAGATCAAATCAAACTCAGTGTGTATCCAAACCCAATGCAGACTTCTACCTTGATCACTTTTACACTTGAACAAAGTGCAGAGTTGAATGTTGGTATCTACGACTTAAAAGGCAACCTTGTAAAAGATCTAAGTCATACTTTATTCGTCAGCGGAGAGAATAAGTTGATATGGGATGGCACAGATACAAGTGGAAACAGTCTTGCAAACGGACAATATTTTATCAAAATCACAGGTGAAAATGTTCAAATTGTTGAACCTGTCGTATTAAACAAATAGTAAGTAAAAACAATCGCTACCACACAGAAACATCTGTTTCTGTGTGGTAGTTCATTCAATCAATATCAAGATGAAAAAAATCATAACAAGCAGTATCATTATGCTGATTTGTGCCATTTCAGCTCAGGCACAAATACCCGTCATGAGCAATGATAGCATCATAGAAGAAGCTGGCATTTTTTATTTAAAAACGACTCATTCAAAATTCACAGGCACATTTAGAGATTATTACGATAATGGCCTTGTCAAAAACGAGGGCCAGATCGTCGATGGCATTAAACAAGGTTCCTGGAAAAGTTGGTACAACAATGGACAGTTGAGAAGTGAAGTCAATTGTAACAACAATTTATGGTCAGGTGTTTACAAAAGCTGGTATGAAGATGGAAGCCAGTTAAGTGAAGGTTATTACAAAAACGGTAATGAAGATGGTATACACAAAACCTGGTATCAAAATGGAAAAATTAAAACGGAAGCAACATTTGACTATGGCGTATTAGGCGGTCGTTATACCGAATGGTACGAAAATGGAAATAAAGCCAGCGAACAGTTTTTTAAAGATTTTAAAAAGAAAGGTGTTTGGAAAAAATGGTACAGCAATGGTAATCTGATGTCTGAAACATCTTATCAAAACGGACAACAAACCGGTAAATGGAGTCTGTATTACGAATCGGGAAAAATTCAGGAAGTGGGCAGCTTTCATGCGGATCAAAAATCTGATAAATGGATTCAATACTATGAAAATGGACAAATAAGAAGCGAGTTAGCCTATAAAGATGGTTTGAAAAGTGGAATGCACAACCGTTGGTACGAAAATGGTAAAATGCAGGAACAAACTTTCTATATAGATGATGTGAAAGAAGGTGTCTACAATGCCTGGTATGAGAATGGTCAAATTCAGGTAATGGGTTTTTTCTTGAATGGTAAAGCCACCAAACAATGGACCAAATACCATCCCAACGGGAAAAAAGAATCACAAGGCAATTATCTGTTAGGTGAAAAACAAGGTCTTTGGAAATTTTGGAATGAAAAGGGGAAACTAATTGAAAAGAAGGTTTTTTCAACAACGACATTAGTTTCAGAATTAAAGTAGTGCAATTCAAAACTGTCATATTGGTTTTACATGTCTTATCAGGTACTTTGGGCAGTTCTGCTGCTTTATGGGCAATGGTAGATCTGAAAAATATTGAAAACGGAAGTGCTAAGAGAGTTTCAAATGCATGTATGGCTGAGTTTGTTTTAACCCTTCTGTCATTGCTTGCGGGCGGCCTTTATTATGTCCTGTTTTACCAAGATGAAAAGCAAATCATTTTAAATGGACCTAGTCCCATTGCTCACACATTTTTTATGGAAGTAAAGGAACATGTGTTTTTTATTTTGCTTTTGCTTAGTCTTTACCTTTTTGTTATAACCCGTCATCTTCATGCAGCAATTGATGTTCAGAAAATACGATTAATTAAGATCACTTTGATGGCCATTTTCACCTTGGGGTTTTTAATGATTGGGTTTGGAGAATTTATAGATGCAGGGGTAAAAAGTGGTATGAGTAAATTCAACAATTGAATGATGAAAACACAAATAGAAAAGGCATTTACGCTTTCATTGATTTGCGCAATCTATTTCAATACATTTTTGGTATTGCTTAAAGAATTACAAAAACCAGTTAAGCAATTTTTGCATTCGTATTTGCTGCACCATTGGGTAGGACATGGCATAGCTGTGATCGTTTTCTTTCTATTGCTTGGTCTCTTGTTTAGGCGCTTAAGCGTTAATGTGAACCTTCAAAAAATGCCTTTACACATTGTCTCAAGTATTGTGATTTCAAGTATTGGCATTTCGATATTCTACCTCACCAATGTTCATTAAATTGAATTTAATCAAAGTGCTTATCTGCCTATTGGCAATTCAGTGTTTCTCGTCATGTGAACACAAAGTGCATAATGATGATGCCGTTCCCCAATTGCCAAATGACACCAATATCATAAAAACAGATACGGTCAGACTCGACAGTATTTGTTTTGAAAATGACATACTGCCTATATTTAAAAGCAATTGTGCCATTGAAGCCTGTCATGATGGTATTACAGGTCAGGAAGGAATTGTATTTGATTCCTACAAAACATTTTTCTATAAAGGATTTGTAT
The DNA here is from genome assembly GCA_036405075.1 of Bacteroidia bacterium. Lineage (GTDB taxonomy): Bacteria > Bacteroidota > Bacteroidia > NS11-12g > UBA955 > JABMMZ01. The sequence continues at coordinate 12,100 of DASWYG010000345.1, forward strand.
CAGGAGACGCTCTCAAAAGTCAAGTTTACAATGCCATCATCCGCAAAACATCACGAAGGATGCCACCAATGCCTATGCCACCATTAGACAGTAATCAGATTGCAACTATAAAAAAGTGGATAGATCAGGGAATGCCCGAGAGGACCTGCAGGCAAGTCATCGATACCAATAAAACCAGTTTTCAATACAATGTTTCTCCAATCATTAAGAACTATTGTTACGGTTGTCATAACACACAAACTCAGTATCCAAATACCATTTTATTGGAAAATTATGCGCAGATCAAATCCTTTGCAGACAATGGAAAGCTTTTAGGGAGCATTCAACACAAAATTACCTACAAAGCCATGCCATTGAATGCCCAAAAAATGGATGAAAAGTTGATTCGCATAATTGAAAAATGGATTGAAAATGGGGCTCTAAATAATTAAAAAAAACAAAAAAAATAATCAAGTAAAATGGAAAATTCCAATTTTAAATCGCATCAAAATACATTCAGTAAATCCTTTATAAGGAATAGCAGAATCGTATTGTTAATGACATTGTTCTTTGCATTGTCAAACATGGTGCTTAAGGCACAACCCTTAAGCAGTTCTCAATTAACAGGGGCCAAAGGCTTTTGGAACTTCAACCAATCCAACAATTTAACAAAAGCTACTTTCGGTCCTGATCTCATTAAAGTCGGTAGTCCGGTAGCAGTTGAGGGAATAGTTCCCGGTGATTCTGCAGCCCGTGTAGGCTTTAATGATTTTTTCAAATACGCCAGTGGATTGTCAGGCAACAATGGTGGAACGTATTTGAATAAATACACAATGGTATTCGATTTCAAAGTTTTATCTGTGAACAATTGGCATGCTTTCTATCAATCTGATAAGGCCAATTCAGGTGATGCCGACTGTTTCATCAATGACGGTTCAGGGCAAATAGGAACCGGTAAAACAGGCTATTCCAGTAGATCAGTTGAACCCAATAAATGGCATCGTTTGGTCATTGTAGCCGACTTTCAAACAACCGGTGGTACATACGACTATTATCTGGATGGTGTGAATGTCAATAAATATGTTGTGCCAAGCACTCAAACTTTGTTGGATGGTCGTTTTTCATTGCAAGATACAGTTTTGTTTTTCGCCGACAATGATGGTGAGAACGATACAATGGATGTGAGTACATTGGCCATTTTCGACAGAACATTAACAGAAAAAGAAATCTACAATTTAGGTGAAGCAGATCCGGCACTTCCAAGAGGATATCCTTCTAGTTTAAGTGCATACTGGAGTTTCAACAGGTTAAACCCATTAAAGGCATCATTGGGGAATGATTTGATATTAAATGGTACACATTCAAGAGTGGCCGGTCCAACGGAATCAGACAGCGCTGTTCGAATTGGTGTGGGCAGTTATTACAAAGTGAAAAACAATTTGTCGGCAAATGGTGGTGGCACTATGGTGAATAATTACTCCATCATGATCGATTTTAAGGTGAAGGATTTTAATGCCTGGTACAGTTTTCATCAAACAGATTCTACTAATACCAGTGATGCAGAATGTTTCATCAAAAAAAGTGCAGGCACTGTTGGTGTTGGAACCACTTCGTATACACCAAATGGTATTTCAGCAAATAAGTGGCACCGCTTAATCATCGCAGCAGATCTTACCCCAAGTACTGGAACTTATAATTATTACATTGATGGCGCTTTGGCTCATAGCATTTCGTTTCCTGCTTCGCCATCATTCATTGATGGTCGCTTTTCTTTGGATAAAGTGTTGTTGTTGTTTGCAGACAACGACGGAGAAGATGGAGAAATGGATGTCAACACAGTAGCCTTGTTCAATAAAATTTTAACATTGAATGAAGTGAAGTCCATAGGAATGATGAAAATTGATACGATCGTTGAAGTTGATACAGCTCAGATATTAAGTAAAGCCAATTGGCCAAATCTAAAAGCATATTGGACTTTTCAAGACACTGCTAACATCTATAAAGGATCTTATGGCAGTGATGATCTGATAAAAAAAGGCCCGCTGCCAGGTAATGGTAATATGGGTACAGGTGGTAGTGGTGGAAACATCCAAAAAATCAATGGACCATCAGCAACCAAAAAAGCCATTAGAACATTTACCAATACGCATTTTATAGCCAGGCATCATATAGCACCAAATGGTGGCACTGGTGCTAAACGCGTCAACAATTACTCAATCATGGTAGATTTTCGCGTTCCTTATTTAAAAGACAATAAAGGTTACAATTCCTTTTATTCATTGTCTAAAGGCAATGACGATGATGGAGCAATTTTTATTGATGAAGATGGTGGTTTGGGAGATGGCCGTTCAGGTGGTTACAGCAATCCTGTCGTTAGTGTTTATAAATGGAATCGTTTGGTTGTTTCAGTGAGTTGTGATACGTTCTATAAAATATTTTTAAATGGAAAGTTGGTAAAGAAAACCACTCCGGCCAATACCAGTCATTTAGGAATTGACGGTGTTTTCTCACTCGATTCGATTGTTTTGTTAAGAGGCGATCAGGATGGCGAAGATTCATTGATGGATATATCTTCATTTGCAATATTTGACAGACCTCTCAGTGATTTCGAAGTTTCGATTTTAGGTGGAGTACCGCAACCTGTTTCTCAAATAGCAGGAACAAGTGTACAGTTAATTCACAATGCATTGGATGTTGATTTGAATAAAGTGGATGTGTATGTTGATGGCAATAAAATGATCAACGAATTTGGCTTTAGAACTGCAACACCATTTGTGCCTATTTCTGCAGGGTCTCACCGTATCGCCATTTCAAAATCAGGATCAGCAATAGATACTGCATGGAGTGCTTATACAGTAAACCTTAAATCTGATTCAGCATATTTGTTGATGCTTACAGGTGTAAAAGACACAGCCTCATACTTGCGCAAAAGTACAGGTGGAGTCAATACCGGTTCCAGTATCAAATTCAAATATGTTTTAACCCAAACAAATGCAGTTGGACAAGCAGGCGCAGTGAATGTGATTTTGTTTCATGGTTCAACAGACATTGCTCCGGTAAGAATACTTGATCCTGCAGTTGGCAGTGCCACTGATAGTATGGTTTACGGACATTTCAACAAAGAAGGCTCCAGCCCACTTCCAACTTATCCATATAAGACACAAGTGCAAGAGCGATTGAGCAATAAAATACTTGCCAATTATTTTTCAAGCTTAGAAAATCATGATGGGGAATCTTTAACCCTGATGTTGTCGGGTGTTCAAAATGCCAATGGCAATAAGTCGGGCACAGCTAAATTTGGATTGTATAAAGTATTGCCAACCGGTGGTCCGGCCATCTTGTTAGACACTGTACCACTTCCGCCTAAAAATCCAAGAATGCAGGTCATACACAATGCTGCCGATCCTGCAACTCAGAACATTGATATTTGGATTGATGGCAATAAAGCATTCAGCAACATGTCATTCAGAAAAGGCAGTCCATTTTTGCCGTTCAAAGTGAAAGACGTTAAAGTATTGGTATACAAAGCAGGCTCTACTTCTACACTTCTCGATTCAATGACCATCTCATTGAAGGGTGATAAAGAATACATTTTAATGCTTTCAGGAGTAAATGATACCTTGCAATTCAGCAGAACTGCTAATTCAGGCAAAGCAATAAAATTCAATATGTATTTGTTTGATATGGCTCAAAGAGAATCCGGCAATGCCAACAAAATCAACACCTTGTTTTTTAATGGTGCTTGCGATATGAATGATGCGTCATTCTTGGAAGAAAATGCCTCAAGTCCTTTCATTGACAAAGTGAAATACGGATCATTTGATGCCGAATACAGAACGATCAATAAAGGAACAGTAAAATGGCGTTTAAGAACAAGTGCAAGCGGCACCAATGATTTGCATGCCTATCAATACGATTTAAGTAATTATGGAGGAAAGTCGATGTTGCTCTTTACTTCAGGTTTTTTAAGCACTAACGATGAAATCAGTGGTAGTCCTGCCTTGGCACTTTGTGGTTTGGATTCATTAGGTAAAGTCTTTGTATTCAGCCAATCTACTGCCATTAAAACCAATACAGCCGATGAGAATTTAATTCAAATCTATCCGAACCCTGCACATGACTTGCTTTACATCAACAATCAGTATGAAGGTGCATGCAGTATTC
>DASWYG010000346.1:0-16364 GCA_036405075.1 Bacteroidia bacterium
TGGAAGTCATTAAGTTTGGTTTTCTCGGTCAGGGTGTTGTCAATTGGCTGTATATTGGCTATAGCATAGTGTTTACATTATTGGTTTTAGCGGCAGGAGTAGTGGTGTTCAATAAGGTTGAAAAAGGATTTATAGATACAGTCTGATGAGTAAAATAGTTATTAAAGCAGAAAACGTTTCTAAGCAATACAGATTGGGGTCAATTGGCACAAAAACTTTGGCCAATGATTTCAAACGATGGATGTATCAATTGCGTGGAAAGGAAGATCCTTTTTTAAAGATCGGTGAAGCAAATGATCGCAGTAAAAAAGGAAGTTCAGAATATGTATGGGCCTTGAAAGACATTAATTTTGAAGTCGAGCAAGGAGAAGTGATAGGCATCATCGGTAAAAATGGTGCAGGTAAAAGTACATTGTTAAAGATCCTATCTAGGGTTACTTCACCTACAACCGGTCAAATTAAGATCAATGGGAGAATGGCCAGTTTATTGGAAGTTGGAACAGGTTTTCATCCGGAACTTACCGGTAAAGAAAATGTATTTCTCAATGGTGCGATCATGGGAATGAGTAAATCAGAGATCAAATCTAAGTTTGATGAGATCATTGATTTTTCTGGGGTAGAGAGGTACATTGATACACCGGTAAAAAGATATTCCTCAGGCATGTATGTTAGATTGGCTTTTGCCGTTGCAGCACATTTAGAACCTGAAATACTAATTGTTGATGAAGTATTGGCTGTTGGGGATGCAGAATTTCAAAAAAAGTGTTTAGGGAAGATGAAAGATGTTAGCGGTCAAGGTAGAACAGTTTTATTTGTAAGTCATAACATGGGGGCAATACAATCACTGTGCAATAAGTCCATTTACCTGAAACATGGCACAATTCAACAGTCGGGCCCAACAGATAAGATCATACAACATTACCTGAGCAATGAATTGAAATCAGAAGAGGAACAAGAAATTCCTTTCGATTCAAACTTACCCGCTTGTGTTACAAAAGTAACATTGCTGAACAGCGAAAATCAAAAGACCAAAACTTATCTATCAGGCGAAGAACTCAAATTCTCATTCACTGTAGAAACAGCTATAAAAGGCAATTATCAACTCGGAATAGGCATTGCTTCAGCCTTGGATGTCAATATTTATTCGGAAATATCTGATACTTTTGAGTTGAAAGAAGGCAGCAATGAAATCATATATGAAAATGTTCAGGTGAAACTAGCACCGGGAAATTATGCATTGACTTTTAACTTTATGTTCAATGGTAAATCCATTCAATACTGCGAAAAGTTCATCAACTTTGAAACACTTGAAATCAATAAAACCGGAGAAACATACTCGCTCAACAAGGGCGCCGGATTCTTAATCACACAAGGTATTTTTACAATCAACTAATGGAATTATTTTTAGGCATAAACTTCGAAAACCACGACACTGCGGTATTCATCATCAATCCTGAGGAAAAAGATGTGTTTGCCATTTCAACAGAGAGAACCTCAAGATTCAAACACGATAAAGTGTTTCCGGTTCAAGCACTGCGGAAGTATATTGAAAACAAAAATATTGACCCAAAGAAAGTGACCAAATTGCATTGTGGCAACCCAAAACTGATGCAAAAAACACAGCGGTACAGACTCAACTTTTATGAAAGGGAAATGTTTTTGAGAGACCTTTTCGGTGAAAAATATCTGAAGGGTTATAAGCAGGCATTAAATGACTTTAACGCTAAATCTGACCTGGCTAAAAAAATGTTTTTGTTTGGTAAAGGTAAGCTTAGAACTTGGACAAACATTGAAAATTCAACGGAAACCGCTTTTCAATTCGAGTTGATCCACAAAACACTAAAAGAGTTTTTTCCAAATGCAGAAGTTGATCTGAGTTACTATGATCACGAATTGTGTCATGCCGTTTCGAGTTATGTCACTTCACCTTTTGAAGGTGATGCATTACTCATTACGATGGATGGCCATGGTGATCACAATTGCTTCTCCAGATCTTATGTGGTTAAAAACAACCAATTGGAAATGGTGAGTGAATGTATTTCTCCCGACAGGTTCTTCTATTTTACCGGCAAATACACCAATTATTGGGAAGAATGTTCAATAGGCGGGATGTATACCTATTTTACTTATAAACTTGGATTCACACCCAATGCTGATGAAGGTAAAGTTGAAGCTTTGGCTGCTTTCGGTAATCATGACAATGAGGTTTATAAGAAATTATGGCAATGTTTCAGTATAACTGAAACTGCTGAAAACATTGGTATTGGCATCAATAAAGAAGAAGTTGAAATCTTGTTTTCACAAGATGAATTCAATCAATTCCTTAAGGATTATAAAAAGGAAGATTTGGCCGCAGCAATGCAAAAATTCCTGGAAGAGTTTATGCTTCAGTACATCAAAAAACTGATGCTTAAAACCGGGATGAAAAAGCTTTGTTTCAGCGGTGGAATTTTTGCCAATGTCATTTTGAATTTGAGGGTATATGAGGAATTGACCGAAGACATACACATCGTACCTGCAATGGCCGATGATGGCAGTGCAGAGGGTGCATGCTACATCAAATATTTGGAAAAACATTCGAATGGCATGAGCGATCTGCATTGGATGAAAGAAAAATATATGCCTTATTTCGGCACGTCTTATACCACTGAACAAGTATTGACCTATACAGAAAAATACAAGGACAAAATAGTTGTAGAGAATAGAACCAAAGATTGGCCTGAATTGGCTGCAAAATTGGTAGCTGAAGGTAAGGTTGGTGCCATCTTTCACGGTAAAATGGAATGGGGTCCAAGAGCATTGGGAAACAGAAGCATCATTGCAGATTGCAGAGATGAAGCCATTACAAAAAAAATTAATGGGTCCATCAAAAACAGACCATTGTTTCAACCGTTCTGTCCATCAATTTTGGAAGAAGAAAGAGAGAGATTGTTTGAAAAAGCCTATGAAAATAAGCACATGACCTGTGCTTTCAGAATGAAGCAGGAGTTTAGAAATCAAATTCCGGCATCAGTGCATGTGGATGGAACAGGAAGGGCTCAGTTTGTAACTGTGAAAGACAATCCTAACTATTACAGATACCTCAAAGAATTGAAAAATCTAACAGGATTTGGTGTCAGTATCAATACCTCATTTAACAAACACGGCAGAACTATCGTTGAAACACCGGCCGATGCCATTCAGGATTATTTGGATACCAATATGGATTTTGTCATCATAGAAGGTATTTTCATCAACAGGAAAGCTTGATAAATGAAGCTTGATAAACCACTCATCAGTGTTTTGCTGCCGGTATATAATTCGGGAAAATACCTCAGCAAAGCCATTGAAAGTGTTTTAAACCAAACTTACAGTAACTTCGAATTGTTGTTGATCAATGATGGATCAACAGATTCTTCAAAGAAAATTGTAGAATCATTTTCAGATCCAAGAATCAGATTTATTGATAACCCGGGCAATAAGGGTTTAATATATGTTTTGAATCAGGGGCTGAGTTTGGCAGAAGGCAAGTACATCGCCAGAATGGATGCAGATGATATTTGTTATCCGGATAGGTTTCAAAAACAAATTGATTTTTTAGAGCAGCATCAGGATCATGGTATTTGTGGTACACATATCAGAGTGATAGATGGAGGAGAAATCATCAAAAGGCCACTTACAGATGAAGATTTAAGATGGTGGATTTTTAAAGGAAGCCCATTGGCTCATCCAAGTGTCATGATGAAAAAGGAAATATTCGTGAATCATGGCCTTCAATACAACACAGAAGCATATTTGGTAGAAGACTTTGATTTGTGGTGGAGAATGAGTTTACATTGCAAAATGGCTAATTTGGATGAGGTTCTGTTGGCGTATAGAATTCATTCAGAACAAGAGAGCAGTAAAGCTGTAAAACAATCGGAAAACTTATATAAAAACCTAAACGAATTCATTGAAAACATTGGAATTTCCACACAAGTTTACAGCTCAAAATTCATTTCTGATGCATTGTCAAAGAACATTAAGTTTGTACCTAAAACATTTATACTTCAATACAAATTCTTTTCTGATCTTTTGTTATCCAAGCAGGCATTGACTTATTTCGGTAAAGAAAGTATAAATAAAAAATTTGAAGAATGCGCAGTGTTCAGCCTGAGCAACCTGAATCATTTTTCAATGAAATTGACACATTTGATTTTTGATAAAAAATTCAGGGAATTTTTAAAATTGGCCAATGTATCAGCTTCGGTTTTTGTTCTTAAATGTGTGTTAAATTGGAAAACAAAACAATGAAAAGAGAGCAATTATCTGACGAAATATTTGAATTATTGCCAAACTCAGAGTTAAAGGCAATGGCGCTTTGGGAGGATAATTATGAGACCCTTAAAAGTCTTGAAAATATGCCCATTCTGGATGTTTTAACTTGCGTATACAATGCTGAATCATACATTGAAAATGCAATTAAAACCATTGTTTTACAAAGTTATTCCAATATTCATTTGGTAATTGTAACAGATCCTTGTACAGACAGAACCATTGAAATCATTAAGCAAATGATGGAAAGGTTTCCAAATATAACCTTGATAGAAAACGAGCATCATGCAGGATCAATTGCTTGTTTCAATATTGGTTTGGAGTACTGCAAAAGTGATTTTATAGCCAGAATGGATTTGGATGATCTGATTCATCCAATGCGTTTTGAGAAGCAAATGAATTATCTTCTGAAGCATTCTGAGATAGCTGCTATAAGCTCATTTATGAGGATTTTCAATGAGAACGGTCCTACTAAGGATGTTAGTTACAGGGAAGATTTTGATATTCAAAAAATCACACTTTTGTTTTTTTCACCTCTTTCACATGCCGCTACAATTTTTAGGGGAGAAGTATTGAGAAAATTCGAATATGATGTGAAAATGAAATATGCAGAAGATTACGATTTATGGCTAAAAGTGATGAGTGAATATAAAACGGCGGTATTGCCTGAGTATCTTTATTTGTATCGCACACACATCAATCAATCTACAAACGAGAAGAACAAATTAATCGCAATTGAAACCTGGAAAGTCATCATGCAAAGGTTGTTTACTAAATTGAGATTGGTTCCAACAGAGGATCAGACGGACTTGCATGTAAACTATAATTTATTGAGAACTCCAATACCAAATAAAACAACTTTTTTGAATTGGTTGAAATGGATGAATACTGTTTATAAATTCAATTCAGATACTAGGTTTTTTGAACCTTCAAAACTCAAAGAATTTGTATTCATTTACACGTTTGTCGATGCATTCGATCAATTTAAAAATGAATTGACATCAACAGAATTGAATACCGTTTTAGGCTCGCCATATTGTAATTTCAGTCGAAAAAAGACATTGTATTATAAAATTAAAAAAACCCTCGGTTTAAACATTTAAATGAAATTCATCATAACAGGTTACAAAGGTTTTATTGGACAATACTTGTGCAATGAATTGAGCTCAAGGAACATTGAGTACATAGGAATAGATCATTCTGATATATTGGGACATGATTATTTTGATGGCATTGTTGCAGAAAAAGGAGACGTGGTGGTGCATCTGGCCAATAGATCTTATGTTCCTGACAGCTGGGAAGATCCGGCAATGTACATAGAGACAAATTCTATGGGTACTCTAAAAGTACTTGAGTTTTGTAAAAAAGCGCAATTGGGTTTAATCTATCTGAGTAGCTATATGTATGGCAACCCACGGTATTTTCCGGTAGATGAAATACACCCGGTTCAAATCATGAATCCTTATGCCTTTTCAAAAAAGACAGCTGAAGAAATCATCCAATATTATGGAGAAAACTTTGGAATTAATTATGTCATTTTGAGACCGTTTAATGTATATGGGAAAGGTCAAAAAGATAATTTTATCATACCAATTCTATTTCAGAAGTTTTTAGACAGCAACTTGGAAACTGTTCAAATGAACGATCTGAAACCTAAAAGAGACTTTATACATGCAAAAGATCTGGTCAATGCTATTGTTCTGTGTTCAGAAAACTTGAATCAACAGATTTATAATGTGACATCAGGCCATTCAGTATCGATTTTGGAATTGGCTCAATTGATTAAAAAATTGCTGAGTTCAGATAAAGAAATAATAGACTTAAATGCATCAAGAAAAAATGAGATTCTGGATTGTTATGGCACATTTGAAAAAATCAAAAATGAAGTTGGATGGGAACCACTTATAAATTTGGAAACAGGACTTAAAGAGTACATTTATTAAATATATGAAATTACAAGGGAAACGCGTTTTAATTACAGGAGCTGATGGATTTATAGGCAGCCATCTAACAGAGGCTCTGCTAGCTGAAGGATGTTCGGTTAAGGCGTTTTGTTACTACAACTCCTTCAACTCATGGGGGTGGTTGGATACATTGAGCAAAGAGACACTGAAACAAATAGAAGTATTTACGGGCGATATTCGCGATCCAAACGGTGTGAGAAAAGCTATGGAAAACATTGATGTGGTGTTCCATTTGGCCGCATTGATTGCCATTCCATTCAGTTATCATTCACCGGATAGTTATGTTGACACCAATATCAAAGGAACTTTGAATGTACTGCAAGCCGCCAGAGATTTGAACATTGAAAAATTATTGGTAACCTCAACATCCGAAGTATATGGTACCGCCATTTATGTACCGATAGATGAGAAACACCCCAAACAAGGTCAATCTCCATATTCTGCTACAAAAATTGGTGCCGATCATTTGGCTGAAAGTTATTTCAGAAGTTTTAATTTACCTGTATGCATTGTGAGGCCTTTTAATACTTATGGTCCAAGACAATCAGCAAGAGCAGTTATTCCTACAATAATCTCTCAGTTGATGAATGGTTCCAAAGAAATAAAACTAGGTTCTCTACATCCAACAAGAGATCTATTGTTTGTTAAAGACACAGCACAAGGATTTATAGAGATTGCAAAATCTGACAAATGCTTAGGAGAAGAAGTCAATATCGCTACTCAAAATGAGATATCTATTGGTGATCTGGCATCAAAACTCATACAACTCATCAATCCGGAAGCAACGGTAGTTTCGGATGATGTAAGACTAAGACCTGAAAAGAGTGAAGTGGAGCGATTGTTGGGCAGCAATTCTAAAATTTTGTCATTGACAGATTGGAAGCCGAACTATTCTTTGGACGAGGGTCTTAAACAAACAGTTGAATGGTTTTCACAACCTGAAAATTTGAGGCAATACAAATCAGATATTTATAACATTTAAACCATGCAAGAACTCATTCATTACAAAAACAGACTGATTGACAAATCAGCAAGTATATTGGAAGCAATGGGTGTATTGAACCTCATTGCAAGAGAGCCTATTGCTTTTGTTGTTGATGCAGAGAACAAACTATTGGGTTCATTAACTGATGGTGATATCAGAAGGGGCATATTAAAAGGCATGCAGCTGAGTGATGCAGTTGAAACCATTATTCAACCCAATCCGGTGTTTATTCAAAAGAATAATTATAAGGTTGAGGACATTGTCAGTTATAAGTCTAAGAACATCATGATTTTGCCAGTGGTAGATGAGCAGATGCACATTCTGAATGTAATCAGTTTGAGGAATCTGAGGTCTTACTTGCCAATGGATGTGGTGATAATGGCAGGAGGCAGAGGCGAAAGGTTGCGACCACTGACCGATACACTGCCTAAACCTATGTTGAAAGTGGCCAATAAACCAATAATTGAGCACAATATTGATAGATTGTCAAGCTATGGTGTGGATGATTTTTGGATTTCAATCAATTATTTAGGTGAAATCATCAAATCTTATTTTAAAGATGGCAAAGACCGAAATGTCAATATCGATTATGTGACCGAAGACAAGCCATTGGGTACTATTGGTTCAGTTTCAAGTATTGAAAACTTTAAACACGATCATGTATTGATCATGAATTCGGATATATTGACCAATATCGATTATGAGCATTTTTATCTCGACTTTTTAAAAGAAAATGCAGATATGTCTGTAGTTTCCATTCCATATAAAGTATCTGTCCCCTATGCAGTTCTGGAAAACAATGAGAGAGACATTACAGGGTTTTCCGAAAAGCCTACATACACTTATTATTCAAATGGTGGTATCTATTTGGTTAAAAAAGAGCTTATGCAAAAGTATATACCGGAATCCGGATTTTTTAATGCCACTGATTTAATAGAATCAATGGTAGCAAAAGGCCATAAGGTGATTTCTTATCACATGGCAGGTTACTGGTTAGACATCGGTAAACACGAAGATTTCAAGAAGGCACAGGAAGATTTCAAAACCATTCAATTTTAAATTGAAACACCCTTCAATTGCAGTTTAAGTTTTATCAATTTTGGGAAGATACACAGTGTTCCATAAATATGGCAATTAGACTTGAACCATACACAGCCAAAACAATCGATTTTAGAATTTACGGTTCAAGGGTCATCAAGTAATTAGAAATACAGATAGTTCACCACTATGAGGGTAAAAGAGAATACATTGCCGATATCTGCCTTAGTGGCTTCTTGTAATGAAGGTTTTCTGCTTGAAGATTGTTTAAAATCATTGCAATTTTGCGATGAGATATATTTTGTTGACCTTAACTCAGATGACAATTCAATTGCTATTGCAGAAAAATGGACAGATGTGCAAGTCACATATAAAAGGGTCAATCTGATAGAGGAAATCCATCCTGTTTTTGTGCCTGAATTAAAAAATGACTGGTTCCTTTTAATTGATCCTGACGAGCGAATCACCAAGGAACTTGCAGATAGTATTCGCGAAACATTAAGCACAGTTAACAACGACATTTCAGTGATAAGAGTTCCAATGTTCAATTATTTTAAAGGTAGACAATTGAAAGGGACTGTTTTTGGCGGATTGACTTTTGCTCGTTGTCTGTATAAAAGGAGCGGTGTGAACGTCAACAGTGAGGTGCATTCTAACATTCAAAAGAAAGAAGGTTTCGATCGAATTAAAATTAAATTTGAAGGCAAGAACTTCAACATGCACTTATGGTGTCAAGGTTGGTCACATTTGATAGGGAAGCACAACCGATATTTGAAAGGCGAAGGCAAAGCACAGTATTTATTAGGTAACAGGTATTCTTTTTTAAAACAAATGAAGGATACTGTGGTCAAATTTTATTACTCGTTCAAAACCCGTCAAGGTTATAAGGATGGAATGAGAGGTTTTGCTTTGAGTTTGATCGCTGCCAGATATGAATTTTTAAAGTGGAATGAATTAAGGAAATATCAGCATTCATTGCGCTGAATTGGTAAACCCGCAAGATAAACATTGAATTTAGTAACAGGATATAGCGGCTTTTTAGCAGGTAATTTGATCTCAAAATTGCAGTCAAACGAGCTTATTCTCTCGGGCAGGAAAAACAATGGTAATACAAATTTCATTGGTTATGATGAGCTGATGAATAGAATGCTTAAGTTTCAATCAGTATTTCATTTAGCTGCTTACATTCCTCAAAAAAATGAAATTAATACCGACAGGGAATTGTATTTGGCCAATATAGAACTTTGCCTGGAGCTAACTGAAAAACTGGAGTATGAGAAGTTTGTTTATGCATCTTCCGTTTCGGTTTATGGTCAGCCTCTTAATATGACAATCGATGAAGATTCAATTATCAATTCACCGAGTGTATATGGTATAAGTAAATTATGGGCTGAAAAAATTGTTCAAAGAAACAATAATCATTCAATCATTCGCTTTTCTTCCATCTATGGAGAAGGCATGAATGAATCGACAATGATTCCCAATTATGTGAACCAATCTTTAAAAGAAGGTGTTATTACGGTTTGGGGCGATGGCAGGAGGCTTCAAAATTACATACATGTTTCTGATGCTTCAGATATGCTGATAAGATCGGCTTCAAGTAAATCAAATGGCACTTTTTTAGGTACAGGAATCAAAAGTTATTCTAACCTTGAAGTGGCTGAAATGATAGCTGAAATAACCGGAGCTAAAATAGAATTTAAAGGCGAAGATCATTCGAATTCAGTGACATACAACAATTCAAAATCACAAGAAATTTTGGAATGGTCGCCCAAGATTGAAATGAGAACAGGACTATTGAACTATATAGAATGGAAACAAAAACAGTTTTAGTAACAGGCATAGGTGGCAATGTTGGACAAGGCATCATCAGAAACCTGAAGGCATCAAATTATCCATTGAGAATATTGGGTACAAATACGGCAGAATGGTCGGCCGGTAATCATCTTGTGGATGAATTTTACAAAGCGCCATTTGCATTTGATGAAGGTTATATTCCTTTGATTATAGATGTTGTTAAAAAAGAAAAAATTGATTTGATCATTCCTTCTACCGACTTTGAAATTTACTATCTATCCAAGAGTCAGTCAGAGATCCCATGTAAGATAGCATGTTCTGATGCAGATACGGCCTTTATGTATCTGGATAAATATGTGACATGGACGGAGCATCAAAAACTTTCAATACCATTTGCAGAGAGCTATTTGCCTTCGGCATACTCTGGCCAATTTAAAAAGGCAATTGCAAAACCAAGGAAGGGCAGGGGTTCCAGAGGCATTATGAAAGATGTACAAAAGGTGGATGGATTGAATGATGAAGAGTATATGGTACAAGAAATGATCTCCGGTAAAGAAATTACCACTGCGGTTTATTGCAAGTATTCTGATAGAGAGATTCTTGGTTTAATTACCATGGAAAGAACTTTAGATAATGGCGCTACCAATTACTGCAAGGTCATTGATGAGTATGATTCTGAATTATTAAAGATAGCTGAAAAAATGGTAGCCAGTTATGGATTGAAAGGTTCATTTAACATTCAATCCATTGTGGACCCAAATGGGGTCATTTATCCATTTGAGGTCAATTGCAGGATTTCTGGAACCAACTCCATTCGATCCGGTTTTGGTTTCAATGATGTTGTTTACACCGTTGAAGAATTGTTGTTTAACAAAGTTCCTGAACAACCCAAAATCACCAAAGGCGTAGCATACAGGTACCTCGCAGATGTTATTTATCCTGTTTCTGATGGCTTAAAAGGCAATGGTGACGATACTTTTATTTTAAACTGATGGTACTGCTTTTTGACGCCGCAAATACATTGATTCACAAACCACTTCTGTTTGAAAAAGCTGCAGGGGTTCTTGAATCTTTTGGACATTCCATTCCAATGAATTTTTTGAAACAAAGACACAAATTGGTTTCAGAGATCATTGTTTTTCCGGATAGAACAGACAAGGAATTTTATAGAAAATTCAATTCCGAATGGCTCTATGCCTTGGGAATACTTCCAAAAGATGAAATATTGAATGGTTTGTTCGAGGCTTGTTCTTATTTACCTTGGGAGAAATTTGAAGACACAGAGATCTTATCTGAAATTAAAGGAGAAAAAGCCATTTTATCCAACTTTCACGGATCTTTGACAAATCTTATTGAGTCAAAATTTCCTGGAATTTTCAAAGAGATAGTCATTTCGGAAAACGAAAAATTCAGAAAACCTGATTCTAGATTTTATCTGACTGCGATAGAAAAGCTAAAGGTTGAACCCAAAGATATATTGTACATTGGAGACTCTTTGAAACTAGATGTAGAGCCGGCAGAGTCAACCGGTATCAGATCACTTTTGATCGACAGGGACAATGAATTCCCATATTTTAAAAACAGAATTCAATCATTTAAGGAAATAACTAAATTCATTTGATATGAAAACACTTTCACTGGTTGTACCGGTATATTATGAAGAAGAGTGCATTGATCGGTTTATAGAAGAAACGACGGCAGAACTCAACAAAATCAATTACAATTGGGAAATCGTATTCATTGATGATGGCAGTAAAGACAGAACCCAGGAGATCATTAAATCTTATGCTGCTAAAGAGACTCGTATCAAGTTGATAGAACTGTCCTATAATCAAGGTAAACAAGCGGCAGTAACTGCAGGCATACATCACGCTAAGGGAGATTATATGATTTATATGGATCCGGATTTGCAGGACCCACCTGATGAAATTCCAAGATTAATTGAGGAGATCGAAAAGGGTTATGATTTGGTTTTTGGTGTGAGAAAAGAAAAAATGGACTCATTCATCAACAAATTGTATTCGAAGATATTTTGGGGAATTCTCAATCGTTTCACCGGTCTGCAAATACCCAAAGGATTAGCTGTGATGAGGATATTCAACGGAAAATTTGCAGACAAATTCTGCGAATATTCAGAGCAAAATAGATTTATTGAAGGGATATTCATTCATATTGGGATGAAAAGAACCCAAATTGAGATTGCTCAAAGAAAGCGTTTTGCAGGAAAAAGCAAATTCAATTTCAGAAGGAAGTTGAAACTGGCTTTTGATGCAATTTTTGACTTTTCAGAAATTCCTCTTCGATTGGCGGTAAGTATAGGAATTGCATTGTCAATTATAGGCTTCATTATTTTGATTGTCATTTTATTTTTAAAGATTTTTGTCATTGATTTCGCGGCCGGTTGGCCATCTATTGTTGCCATTATTATTTTCAGTTTGGGCATTCAATTGTTCTTTATTGGCATTGCGGCTATATACATCGGAAAAATCTATAAGGAATCAAAAGGAAGACCCCTTTATTCAATAAAAGAATACACCAATTTATGAAAAAACTGGCAATTTTAGGTTCAGGTGATTTGGGTCAATTGATCGCACATCACGCTGTGAATGATCATCAATATGAAGTGGTGGGTTTTTTTGATGACTATCAAGAAATAGGAAGTATGATCATGAATGTGCCTGTTATTGGTAAATTCAATCAAGTCAATTCCCTGTTTGTTTCAGGTAAATTTGATTGTTTAATGATGGGTGTTGGCTATAAACACATGGCAGCAAGAAAATCATTGTTTGAATCGTTGAGGTCCAATATCCCATTTGGTAATTTGATTCACAGCAGCTCCTATGTAGATCCAAGCGCTGAACTGGGCGATGGTGTGTTTATTCTCCCGGGATGCACTGTCGATAAACACGTAAAGATCGGCAATAATGTGCTTTTGAATGTTGCAGCAGTAGTTGCCCATGATACTCAAATCGATAGCCATACATTTTTAGGCCCTTCCGCAAGTATTGCCGGCAAAACACATATCGAAGAGTGTTGTTTTATTGGCATCAACTCTACTGTCATAGACAACATTCACATAAAAAACAATATTACCATTGCCGGTGGGGCAGTTGTAACAAAGAACCTAACAGAATCCGGACTATATGCCGGAATACCTGCAAAACATATAAAACACTCAATATGATACCATTTAATAAACCGTTTCTAAGCGGTAAAGAAACTGATTACATTAAAGACGCAGTCTTATCCGGCAAGATTTCAGGTAATGGCAAATACACTCAATTGTGCCAAGACTTTTTTAAAAACACTTATCACTTCAATAAGTGCTTACTGACAACTTCCTGTACAGATGCACTTGAAATGTCGGCAATTTTGGCCGGTATAAGCCCCGGAGACGAAGTTATCATACCGTCTTATACATTTGTGTCAACAGCAAATGCATTTGCGCTCAGGGGCGCTAGAATTGTTTTTGCTGATTCCTCAGATTTTCATCCCAACATTGATGAAAACTCTTTAGAAGCATTGATCACTGAAAAAACCAAAGCGATCGTTCCTGTTCATTATGCCGGAATGGCCTGCAACATGTCAAAAATCAAAGAGATAGCTGATAAATACAACTTATATGTAATAGAAGACGCTGCTCAGGCAATAGATTCTCATTTTATTGATTCAGAAGGAAAGAGAATTCCTCTGGGAAGTATTGGAGATACCGCTGCATTTTCATTCCATGAAACTAAAAACATCATTTCAGGGGAAGGTGGTATGTTAACCGTCAATAAGCCGGAACTTGAAAAGAGAGCAGAAATAATTTGGGAAAAAGGCACCAATAGATCGGCATTTTTTAGAGGAGAAATCGATAAGTATGGTTGGGTTGATATTGGTTCATCTTTTCTTCCATCAGAGATTGTAAGTGCTTTTTTGTATGCACAACTCGAAAACCTAAAAGACATACAAAACAGAAGAATTAAACTTTGGGATTTATATTACAACTCATTGTCGGCATTGGATCTGAATGGTAAAATTGAATTGCCAATAGTACCTGCTTATGCGGAAAACAATGCCCACATGTTTTATATTGTTTGTGATTCTTTGGAGATGAGAAATAAGATCATTAAAGCACTGAAAACACAAGATATTCATGCGGTGTTTCACTATCAAAGTTTGCATGCAAGTCCTTATTTCTCTCAAAAACACGATGGAAGAGTATTGATGAACTCTGATAAATATACAGATCGTTTGTTGAGACTGCCATTGTACTATGAATTGCAGGAAGCGGATATAATCAGAACAGTAGAAATCATTAAGGCAAGCATAGCATGATGCTCTATTTTAAAGTTCTTTTAGGAGTGCTGACTTGTGCGGCCGTCTTTTATGGTTTAGGACATTTGCTGTCAAATGGCAATCGTCCTTTTAAAAGCAACTTGTCAAATTTTGCCTTCAAACAAATACTTGGTTCAATCGTTTTTGTTACTGTTTACGCCTGCATCTCAACAAAATTCAGAACAGTTTTCGTCTTAGCGTTGCCTGTTTTAGTTGCAATTTATTACATCACCAAGAAGCAAATCGCAGCAACATTTTCAAAGGAAAAATTGCTTGTAACAGATTTTGTTTTTCCTTTGATATTTCTTGCGTTCTCTTCTTTAATCTCATTTTTAGTCATAAGAGGCGACTTAAATTCTGGCATGAAAGTGCCTATAAAAGACCAGGCATTTTATTCAATATTGGCAAAAAGTTTGGCCAATCATTCAACCGAAACCTTCAAATCTATGGTTTCGGAATATACAGATGCCTCAGCTTTATTTCCTTATCATTATTATGAATTGTGGTTGGCTTCGGCATTTATCAAATTGTTCAATGTTAACCCTTTGCTGGCACAATCTGGTATTACCTATGCCCACAGTCTTTTTGTCGTGTTTTGTTTGGTGATGGGTTCTTTGGAAGTTTCAAGTGCTAAAACAAGCAGTAAAATAATGCTGTTGTTGTTTACACTGACATTTATTTTCCATAGATCCTGGTTGTCATTCATTTTCCCAGATGATTTGTTTTCAGACTCAATTTTCTATGACGGACATTATAAATTCATTCATCTGATTCCACCTTTTTTATTGATCATTTTGCTCATTTATCACCAACAGAATTGGCTGGCAGCTTTGTTTTTCCTAATGATTCCGGTTGTCAATTCTGTGACTTTACCTTGGGTTGGACTTTCATTTGTATTGCTTCTGATATCTGCAATTGTTGTATATAAACCAAAGCAAATACTCAAGTACCATTTATGGTTCATAACTGTTTTGTTCATATACCTGATCTTTGGTTTGTATTATGTGAAGATATTGGAAAGCACAAATGGTTCCGGATTCATTAAAAGTATCGGAGGCATAGTGTTCAATGTATTGATCAATGGATCTAAATGGTTGTTGATCAACCTTGTTCTCATTGGCGCTTTGATCTATTTCAATGTAAAAGCAAAAAATAAAGGTATCAGAGATATTTTTATTTTCTTAACAATAGTTTTTGCTTCTTCGATTTTAGCCAGAGCATTGATGGATACCAATCAAAATTCATTTCAAATATTCCTCTCCGCCTCGTTTTTGTTGATCTATTCAATGGTGTTAATTTTAGGCATTCAATGGTTTAAATATGAAAAAACAAACAAATTCTTTTTCATTTTACCTTTATTGGCACTAGGGTTATTCATTCAAAATTATAAGTCAATTTCACATGTCTTCAAGAAGAATATTTCCAAATATGACACAGGTTATATCGAGCAAATTGCAGATCTGAAATTGGACAACAACAAAGGCTTGAAAATCATCAATACAGGTAAGATGACCAATCTGATGAAAAACCCTGTTTATGCAGGCTTTAACGAGTACTTTGTTTTTAACGAAAGACTCTATTGTACAACAATCATCAATACCGATCAATTGATACCTGCCGAGGATGATCATTCATTTCAATCCAACATATTGAGAAATGAATTTTTACCTTTGTGTTATTACAATTCTGCCGCAGGTATAAGTCCTTATGAAAAGGATTCAATAAAGAAATCAGAAGCTTTAAAAAACTACATAAAGAACTATAAACCATCTTTTTTAATTGTTGATGATGGATGTGTAACACCGAAAGAGTTTGACGCCATAATTAGCGAACCACTGATTGATTTAAATAGTAAAGAAAGATTTTATAAGCTAAAGCAATGAACAAACTTTTAAATTTTGAAGTGAACCTCGATAAAAGAAAAATTCTCCTTTTATCATTAGCCGTTAATTCTATTTATGTAATCG
>DASWYG010000347.1:0-2366 GCA_036405075.1 Bacteroidia bacterium
AAAATCTCCGGATTTCTTTAACGTTGCAGGTTTCCCAACTGGTAAATTTGAAATCACTTCTTGTAAAGTACTTTCAGGTGATCCTAACGGAAATACCCACGAAATCTCTGGTAACCTTACCATCAAAGATTCAGTTAAAAATGTCATATTCCCTGCTAAAGTTACCATCAATGGTGATGAACTTCAAGCAAATGGTACAGTTATTTTGAACCGCTTACAATGGGGTCTTACATACAATTCAGTATCTGTTTCTCCAGCTGCCCTTTTGAAAAAATTGGGTGACCAAGCCATCAAAGATGAATTGGAAATTAAAATTACGCTAAAAGCGAAAAAAGGATAATCAATAACTTTTAATCATTTTAAATTTGTTTTTAAATTCACCGAACCGCACCCATTGGGTGCGGTTTTGGTTTTTATAAGGATGAATGCTTCCTCTTTTCTTCTATTTCGATAGGCCCACAAACCTTGTCGATAAAAGATCAGAAAGAAACATTTCTGAATTCTAAGGTTTAACTTTAAATTCACAATAATTTGCTATAATTGCAGTAGTTTTATGAACAAGAAAGTTTTATTGCCAATCCTTATCGGCCTGTGTTTATTCCTCGGTGTTTTAGTCTATAAATCGATTAATGACAGAATTGTTTACCTAGATAGAGTAAAAGAAATCGATGCAATGGTTATCGGAAGACTTGATACTCTGCGCAAAATGGAATTGGCATACAGAGACATGAAAGGCAACTTCGCAGGAAGTTTTAAAGAACTTTTTGATTTCATGGAAAATGGCAAGTACTACAAAATTAAAGAAGTTGGTGACAACGACGGTGAGGTTGTAAATGTTCAACGCGATACAACTTTCCTTGATCCTAAATTGGAAATACTTGGCGATGCCAATATCAACCTCGAAAGATTTAAATTGGTGCCTCCTATGGATACTGCTATTTTTAAAATTTATGCCGGTACAATCGAACAAAGTAATGTGATAGTACCTGTGTTTGAAATTCAGGATCCTCACCCTTTCAACAAAGACATCAAACCTTTAAAAGTTGGCGATAAAACCAGTGCTGTTACCAGTGGAAACTGGAAGTAAAAAACATGTAATTGCCGAAAGGTTGCTTGACAACGGTGTTCCACTCAACCTTTGTAACCTGTTTGTCTCTGATTATGGTCATGTAAAAATTCTTTCCCTTTACTCGGCCCTTTCTAAAAAGTTTTTAGGCTATAAAGTATTCAATACCCTGGAAATAGATTCAGATGATTGGCTCTATGATCAAAAACTCAATAACATTTATCACTGCGATTTTAATCCTGATGTAAATTTGATCCCTAGTGTTTTTGCAGGTCAGTCAGAATACTCTACTTCCAATCAAAACTTTGCTCTTGAAGCAAACTTGAAAAACAACCATATTCATTTTCTGAATGGACTTTCAGCTTATTTTGCGAATTCAAACGGCTCTGATCTGGTTTTGATGTTACACCATGACCTGCTCTCCATTGCCTCTTTCAGTAAAGGAAAATGCATGTTTTATAATGTATTCCCTTGTAATGACCTTACAGAATTGCTCTATTTCACGGTTTCTAGCCTAAATACAGCAGGATTGCCGCAATTGGAAACACATCTTTACCTTGATTTGCATACCTCTCAGGTAAAAGGACTAAAAGAACTACTTGAACCACATTTCAATCAAGTGGATGTGCTAAAAATTCCATCTGGAAATCCTGATCAAGCCATTGACCATTTACCCGAACTGCTGTTTTTTAACTATGCAGTCTCTTTATGCGTATAATTCACGGTAAATTTCAAGGCTTCCGTTTCCCGCCCTATCACGGTTCCAATACACGACCAACCACAGATTTGGTGAAAGAAAGTCTGTTCAACACGCTCTCAACTTTTATAGACTGGCAGGGGATTAAGGTTATCGACCTGTTTGCCGGCACCGGAAATATAGGACTTGAGTTTCTTTCAAGAGGTGCCACTTCACTGATCTCAATAGATCATTTTGAAGGCAATGTCAAGTACATGAACGACATCAAAAAAAACTTACAATTAAAAGAATGGACCATCTTGAAACTGGATGTCATGAAATTCATTAGAAAATCAGATTCTATGGATAATGCCGGATTGGTTTTTGCAGATCCGCCTTATGATTTGCCCAATATTCACCAAATGGTCAATGAAATAACCAGCTCTGATTGGTTTTTGAATCAAGGGGGTATTTTCGTTCTGGAACATGTAGATCGTTTGGTATTTAATAGCAATCACGTATTTTTGAAAAAACAATACGGCAATACTTCTTTTACCGGATTCAAAGCCGTTCCAATCACTAACAATAATGAATAAAATTGCATTGTTCCCGGGTTCATTTGAT
>DASWYG010000348.1:0-2737 GCA_036405075.1 Bacteroidia bacterium
GACCTTAATACAGGTAAATTCTTTACAACTTCTGATCAATTAATTGTAAACCATAACAGTAAATTAGAGTTTAAATTTGTGTTGCCTTATTGGGGGAATTTTTCGAATTTAACATTTGAATTGACCATAAAGGGTCGAAACTACAATAGAACATTTAGACAAAATCAACCTGTATTTAGCATTTATGATATTACTCCGGGAGAGTATCAAATCTCTGTTGTTGCTTTTGATGGTGTAAATAAAACAAATTATAAAACCATGCAATTGAGGGTACCAACTATTTGGTACAAGACCAGATGGTTCATTGCTTTAGTTGTCATATTGTTTGTTCTGATCATCGTACTTAGTTCCAGGATATACAATAATTACCTCATTCGAAAGAATAAAAAACTGGAAATTCAAATTAAAGAACATGTTAAAGATTTAGAAAATGAACGTTCCAATCTCAAAACAAAAAAAGATGAATTGGAAAAATTACTTCAATTTAAAGACAGAGTAGTGTCCATTATCTCTCATGATTTAATTGGTCCTCTAAGATTTACCAGTACTGCTTTAAACAACATAAATAACGATCAAAATCAGGAGTCGAAAAGCCAGAACATTGAAATTGTAAAATCCAATATCGACAATATTCTCTTTCAAACTTTTGAACTTTTAACCTGGACAAAATTTAAAAATGATTCGCTGAAACTTCAATTAAAGGCCATTGACTTACATCAATGGATCAATGAAATAATTGGACATTTTCAGCACACAAATTCCAATAACATTTACAATCTAGTTCCACTGAACTGTGAAGTTGAAACTGAAACAAAAATTTTAAATATCATTGTGTTTAATCTGATCGACAATGCGATCAAATATGGCAATGGGGATATCAAAATTGAATACAGACCTAAGAGAAATCAACATGTTTTGATCATCAAAAACAAGGGGGTGCCAATGGACATTGATCAAAGAAAAGCTTATAACAACAAAGATTTTGATAAAGCATTCGACCTAATCAAACATTCAACAACAGGTGGCGTAGGTTTAAGGCTTTGTTGTGAGATCATCGAATCGATCAATGGTGCGATAAAGTTCCCAAAATCGAGTGCCGACGAAACGACCGTACTGGTTTATTTTTAGACCAGCAAAAGATTATCAGGCAGAATGAGAGCGATCTCCTACGCTTAGGCTACGGAGATTAAAGAATGAGACCTACTTCGTCGAGACTTCGTAGGTTGAAGAACGAGAGCGGATGCCACAAAGTGTATTTTTGATAAAGCGCTTGCCCCGTGGCGTGTTTAGAGTGCAACGAAAAACTCTGCTACGGGGAATGAGAACGAGTCGAATTTTAGGGAGAGATCTCCTTCGCTAAAGCTACGGAGATCAAAGAATGAGGGCGGATGCCACAAAGTGCTTATATAAGGGCCTGCCCCGTGGCGTGTTTAGAGTGCAACGAAAAACTCTGCTACGGGGAATGAGAACGAGTCGAATTTTTGGGAGAGATCTCCTACGCTAAGGCTACGGAGATCAAAGAATGCATTACTCTGCTAAGGTGCTAGAATCAAAAAAAGGTGTTTGATGCTTTCTTTAGCGGATAGCATCCGCCGAAGCAAATTCCCATTTGCGAAGGCGGAGAGCCAGGGATTATTGCATGATCCCTTATTAAGTGAGGCTATAAAAAATCCATCTTGCTTGCAGCGATCTTTTTTCATTTCAAACCTTATTCAACTTCAAGTTCGGGGACTCACTTGGTTGAAACGGTTTGAAATGAAAAATCCCAACAAAGTTGGGATTGGTTTTTTGGCGGAGAGCTAGGGATTCGAAATAATAGTAGTTAATAGTCTGAATATCAATACACTTTGCTTTTTGTTCGGGGTCAAAAAATGACCCTTTTTGCCGTGTTTTGACCCAGTATTTTGGCACTCAAGTCATTGATTCCATTGCCTTAAAAAACTCGCTTAATTTCTCAAATAATTCTCGTGGTGAATCAGCTTCAATAAAATGATTTCCACTTGTATTGCCTTTACTAAAATGTATCGTTGCGTTATGCCTACCTTCTACACTCATGTATGTGCTTACGGATTTCCACCCATCAACTGAAAATGGGTTCTTTAAATCCGAGAATAGGATCGACTGAAGTTCTGTGATGTCTATTGTCATTTAACCTTGTACTCGTGGTGGTAGTTCCATTTATTGTAACGAATAGTACCGTTAATTTTTACTATTAAGTTGGTCCCGGAATCACAGTTTACTAACAATGTAGTTTCACAGTCAGAAGTCAGCTTACCTTCATAAGTGCTTTTTACAGTCACCTTAGTTTCACCAGTCATACCGCTCTCAAATGAGTTTTTCTCAACCAACTCAGACGGATTGCTGACCTCAATCGTATAAGTACCTTCGGTGTGTTCTTTTTTGCATCCAATCAGCAAAGTGATAAGTGCGATTGTTATTAAGTGTTTCATGAGTTATTATTTTGCAAATTTATACCTAATTGTAAATACTTCTATCATTTTTAATAAAAGCGAACGATCTAGATTGAATTTATCGCATATTATTTCAAGTAAACGCGTCTCTATGCTATGGAGATAATTATCTGAAACAGCAACCTCAACACATAAAGATAGCACAAATGAATATCTATCGGATTCAATATGATTGATTAATCCGTTAATCAAAACCCCAATATCTCCATTTGTTTTTTCTTCTACAATTATTCTAGTTATCTCTTCTCGGTCAATCCACATATCTT
>DASWYG010000349.1:0-11006 GCA_036405075.1 Bacteroidia bacterium
CCCAATATCATTCATCAAATGTCTGCCGATGAACAAAACCTTACCCTGCTCTCAGAAATTCAATCTTTACAATCCAAAATGATCAATACATACGACCGAAAAAATAAAATCTTTGATATTCAAAACATAAAAATCATTCTACCAAATGCTAAAGTTGGAAAACCATACTCGGCAACCATTGATATGAATGCTTTGTACATTAAAGATTTATCGGAATACCAATTCTCGGGATTAAACGAACTAGGTCTGTCTTTTAACGCAGAAACCAGCACCATTGAAGGCACTCCTACATTAAGTGGAGATATCAAAATAAAGTTCTTATTCAAACTTATTGGTGAAACTGAGGATGCTGCTTTCAATGAAAAATTGATCAATTTTGTCATCAATCCAAATCCAAAAGATTTATGGAAAGACATACCAAGTGACCCAAATGCCCTTTTTGCAAAGCCGGATATCAGACACAGTCGCGACAAAATTGGCAACCGAAACATTGTAGCAGCCTCAAAAAGGGGACGCAGTCATGCCAATGTTGGCAGCTTCAGAGACGATGACTATGCATACAAACATTTGGACAATATTGACTGGTCGATAGTTTTAGTTAGTGACGGAGCCGGCAGTGCTTCACTCTCACGTGAAGGATCAAGATTGGCTTGCTGCAGTGTCATTGAATATTTTGAATCTCAATTGGACACAGCTAAACATACTGAATTTGAAGAAAAACTCCGATTGTACATCGAACAAAATGATGAAGAATTGGGTAAAGAAGTCAATAATCTTTCAAAGTCCATTTTATACAAAGCGGCTTACCATGCCTTTCAACAAATAGACGCACTGTCGAAAAAGACTCAAGCAGAACACCCCGGATTGTTCGACAATCCAAAGGCAAGTCAACCCATTGAATACTTTCACTCTACTTTGATTTTTACCTTGTTCAAACGATTTGAAAAAGGTTATGTTTTTCAAACATTCAGTGTGGGAGATTGCCCTATTGGTTTGATGATCGATGATGATAAAACCGAGATGTTAAATTGGTTGGATGTGGGTGAATTTGGCGGAGGAACACGATTCATTACTCAAGCCGATATTTTCCGCAAACAAGATGTAATGACAACTCGATTCAAACTCAAATTCGTTGAAGATTTCAAATACTTGTTCATGATGAGCGATGGTATTTATGATCCAAAATTTGTGGTAGAAGCCAATTTGGATAAGCCGGAAAAATGGAAAGAATTTTTAAGTGATTTGGAAGGCAACAATGAAGAAAACATTAAAGTTGAATTGAATGAAGAAAACCCTTTGCTCGATGAACAATTATCGGCCTGGATGGATTTCTGGAGTATTGGCAACCACGATGACAGGACATTGACCATTGTATATTAAAATAAAGAGATGCAACAGACCATAACGATTAAATCTTTACTAGATCCCAATAAAACTTACCAATATGTTGATAATGGTGAGCCAATGAGAGGTGGTATGAAAGATGTCTATTTCAGTCCGGATAAATCTTATGTTGTAGCATTTTACAGAAGCAAATTGGACTTCAATTCAAAGGAACGTTTGAACTTGATAGTGACCAAATACAAAGATGATTTTTTTAACAGAGATGGTGGTCAGTATTGGAAAAACGTCTACTGTTGGCCAACGGATGTGGTAGAAAAAAATGGTTTGACCGGCATCATCGTACCAGCTTATGACAAACGTTTTTTCTTTAAAAAAGGATATGCCGGAAATGATTTGTTGAAGGGAAAGGAAAAAGAGGGAAAATGGTATGCCAGCGCCAAATTCAGATGCATGGGATCTAAAACCCGATTGGATGAATCTGAATTGGGCAATTGGTTGAGTTATTTTCAAGTCTGCGTATTCATTGCACGAGGGGTTAAACGTCTGCACAGCGCGGGTTTGGCTCATTCTGATCTGTCTTATAAAAATGTACTGATTGACCCTCAAAATGGAGGTGCTGCCAATATCATCGATATAGATGGTTTGGTGGTTCCGGGCCGTTTTCCTCCTGATGTTATAGGCACTGCAGATTTCATTGCCCCTGAAGTTTTGGCAACCAAACACCTCGATAAAAATGATGCCAATCGCAAGTTACCAAATCGCTTGACGGATCTTCATGCATTGGCCGTTTTGATCTACATGTACTTACTTTACAGACATCCGCTAAGAGGTGGAAACTATTTTGGTCAGATAGACGAAGTTGAGGAAGAAAATCTGATGATGGGATCAAAGGCCGTATTTGTAGAACATCCAACAATAAACAGCAACAGAAATTTTAAACGTGAATACGGTGATAATTTAGAAAAATTCAAGCCCTGGACCGATCTCAACAAAACACCTTATACCATCACGGGTCCATATTTAAAAGAATTGTTTGATCAGGCCTTCATTAAAGGGCTGCACAATCCAATGGACCGACCACCCGCAAATGCGTGGGAACAAGCTTTGATCAAAACCAACGACTTAAAACTTGAATGCTCAAACAAACAATGTGAGCAAAAGTGGTTCATATACAACAATACCAAAGACACTCGATGTCCTTTCTGTAACACTCGTTACCCATATACCATCCCTGTTCTTGATTTTTACTATCAATTCAAACAGGATGTTTGGAAATCTGACAATCAGCGATTGGTGGTTTACCATAACTCAACACTTCATCAATGGCACAGCAACAGAAACATCATTAGAAACGAAAATCTAAAAGATTCGGAAAAACCAAGAGAAGGTTATTTTGCTTTTCACAGTGGAAAATGGGTCTTTGTCAACGAAAAGCTGAACAACATGAAAGATCTGAGTGAAGACAAAGTCATTTTACCCGGCGAATTTGTAGAAATCACCGAGGGCAAAAGATTGTTGCTGAATACAGGTGAAAATGGAAGAATCGCAGTCGTCTCAATAGCAAACATATAATTATTATCAATATAAATCATGCAGGAATTAATTCAACAAATCTTAGACAATCCCGTCAATTCATTAGCGATCATTGGCAATCTGATCATCATTGAAAGTTTACTTTCAGTAGACAATGCTGCTGTATTGGCAACAATGGTCATGGATCTTCCCGAAAAACAAAGAAACAAAGCGCTGAAATACGGCATCTGGGGCGCATACATCTTTAGAGGCTTAGCAATGTTGTTTGCTTCAGTTCTGATCAAAATTTGGTGGCTAAAACCATTGGGTGGACTGTATTTGCTTTATTTGGTGTATGACTATTGGAAAGGTAAGCAAACCGAAACCAAAGAAGACGATATCATTGATAAAAACAGCAATTGGTTATACAGAACCACTGTTGGTACCATTGGAAACTTCTGGGCTACCGTTTGTTTGGTTGAACTCATGGACATGGCTTTCTCCATTGACAATGTTTTTGCCGCTGTTGCCTTTACTCCCAATATCATTTTGGTTTGTGTCGGTGTTTTTATCGGTATTTTAGCCATGAGGTTCATAGCGCAATGGTTCGTTAAATTGATGTCCAAATATGCATTCCTCGAAACTGCTGCTTTCATCGTGATCGGTATCTTAGGACTTAAACTCGCTCTCTCTTTGTATGAACATTTCTATCCTGAAAGCGGTTTCAGCGTTTTCCTTTCCAGCCACGGTGCTGACATAGGCATTTCGATCTTAACGGTATCCATCTTCTTTGTTCCTATCATGACCAGTTTATTGTTCAATTTCCCTAAAAAGAATATTGAATCAGAATAAGATAAGTCTGTAAACATTTTACAAAGGAAGTATCTATAGGTACTTCCTTTTTTATGATCTGTTTTTGACTCATCTTGTATTAAATTTCAAGCAAAAAAGGGTATGCAAAAGCGCTTTTACTGTTTTTACTTCATCATTTTGCTGGCTGCTTGTCAAATCACCAGGACCATACGATTTATGGAACCTGCACTCGACAATTACAAGCACCTTCCTAAAATTGATTTCCCTGCGGTCGGTCAATCTTTACCTTATGGCGAAACTCTTCAAAAGAGTGAAAACCAAAATCAAATCATCAATAAGATTCTTGCATCCTCGTCACAAACAGAAGTCTTGCTGATCATCAAAGATGGTAAAATCATTTTTGAACATTACGCTCAAGCTATTTATAAAAATCAGGCTCTGCTTGGATTTTCCATCAGTAAATCATTTGTCTCTACAACTTTATCCATCGCTGTTACCGAAGGCCTCATTCATTCATTGAATGACCCTGTCACACATTATTTACCTGAACTTCTTCAAACCGACAGCAATTTCAATACTTTGACATTACAAGATCTGCTCAATATGCAATCAGGCATCCGTTTGGATGAATCAAGTGGTGGTTTGTTTTCTCCAATTGCCCGCATGTATTATGGCCGAAACATTTATGCCAATTTAAAACACCTTACCGTTTATCCTGACTGGCATTCATTCAGGTATTTGAACATCAATACCCAAATATTAGCCAAAGTGATAGAAAGGGTTAGTCACATGAATTTTCAAACCTATTTCTATCAAAAACTATGGAGTCGATTGAAGCCTGCCAATCAAGCACATTGGATGATAGATGACAAAAAACACCAAAGGGTTAAAGCATTTGTGGGATTTGCTGCAGTGCCCACAGATTTGGCCAGACTGGGCATTCTTTATGCCAACAATGGTGTATTTGAAAACGACACCATCTTAAGTCCAGCATGGATAGAAAGTATTGCCCATCCTGATACACTCAGAAAAACAGATTACAAAAACCATTTCTGGACCAATAATGACCATTATTTCTTAAGATTTAAAAACGACAGTTTGGCTCAAGATTATTATCAAAGACACGAACAATTGACTCATTTTCAAAAAGTGAATGACAGCACATATAAAATGGAACGCAACAGCCCTACCTATCAGGCTTATGGTTTCATGGATCAATTCATGTGTATTAACCCTAAAAATAAGGTTGTAGTCTTAAGAATGGGATATTTTCCTAAAGACGATAAAATCGAAATAGACAAGTTGATTCGATCGCTATGTGAATCTATACAATAAAAAAGGTCGTTTCTTTTCAGAAACGACCTTTTTTGCTAAATGTATTTTATCAGTTGGCTGTTGCTTCTACGTATGCTTCAATAGGCAAACATGCGCAAATTAAATTTCTGTCGCCATGGGTGTTGTTAACCCTTGCAACACTAGGCCAAAACTTCTTAGTTACCACGAATGGCAATGGGAATGCAGCTTTGTCTCTGGAGTATTTGTGATTCCAGTTATCTGAACTGATTTCCATAGCTGTATGAGGTGCATTTTTAAGCACGTTGTCTTCTTTGTCGACAATGCCTTTTTCAACTTCATCTATCTCAGCACGGATTGCCAATAAAGTATCGCAGAATCTGTCGAGTTCACTTAAGCTTTCGCTTTCAGTAGGTTCAACCATAAGGGTACCTGCAACCGGGAACGAGAGTGTTGGAGCGTGGAATCCATAGTCCATCAAACGTTTTGCTATGTCTTCTGCTTCAATTCCAGCAGAGGTCTTTAAACCACGGGTATCCAAGATCATCTCATGAGCGCAGAATCCATTTTCACCTGTAAAGAGAATTGGGTAATCTTTTTCCAATCTGGCTTTCATGTAATTGGCATTGAGTATAGCTGCTTCGGTAGCTGCTCTTAAACCTTTAGCGCCCATCAATTTGATGTACACATAAGAGATCAGCAATATGCTTGCGCTGCCCCAAGGTGCTGCAGAAATGGCATGAATGGCTTTTTCACCACCTGTTTTGATCACTGCGTGACCCGGTAAATATGGCACCAAATGTTTGGCTACACCGATAGGGCCCATGCCAGGACCACCACCACCATGTGGAATACAGAACGTTTTGTGAAGGTTCAAGTGACAAACATCAGCTCCGATAAGACCAGGGCTGGTAAGTCCAACCTGAGCATTCATATTGGCTCCATCCATGTACACCTGACCACCATATTGGTGAATGATGTCGGTGATTTCGATGATACCTGATTCGTAAACACCATAAGTGGAAGGGTAAGTCACCATGAAAACAGCAAGATCATTGGCATGTTCTGCAGCTTTCTTTTTAAGGTCTTCAATGTCGATGTTACCGTTTTGAAGGTTTTTTACAATGACTATTTTCATACCTGCCATTGCAGCACTGGCCGGATTGGTACCATGTGCCGATTCAGGAATGAGTGCCACATTTCTGTGACCTTGACCAATGTCATTGAGGTAGGCACGAATCACCATCAAACCTGCATACTCACCTTGAGCACCGGCATTTGGTTGCAAACTCATACCGGCAAAACCGGTAATTTCTTGCAAGTCGCGCGACAATTCATCTATAATTTCAGCATATCCTGCAGCTTGTTCTACAGGTGCAAAAGGGTGCAATTGGTTGAACTCAGGCCAGGTCACCGGAATCATTTCAGTGGTTGCATTCAGTTTCATTGTGCAACTGCCTAAAGAGATCATGCTGTGACAAAGAGAAAGGTCTTTGTTTTCCAATTTCTTAATGTAACGCAGCATTTCATGTTCGCTGTGGTAGCTGTTGAACACCGGATGAGTCATGTAGTTGCTGGTTCTCACAAATTGCGATGGCCAGGTCAGTTCTTGACTCATAGCTTGGGTTTCAATAGTTTTAACGTTGGTGTTCAAACCAGCTACTTTCGCGAATATATTAGCGATGTCTATCACATCATAGAGTTCGGTGGTCTCGTCTATAGAGATACCGATGTTTCCATTTGAAAAATACCTGAAGTTAATGCTGTGTGCTTCTGCTGTTTTTCTGATTTCTTCAGATTTACCATTGGCATTAACAAGTATAGTATCGAAATAGTTTTCATTGAGTTGAGCGAAGCCCAAATCTTTAAGCGTTGCAGTTAAGGTTTTGGCCAAACCGTGTACTTTTCCTGCTATTGCTTTTACGCCTTCCGGACCGTGGTAAGTACCAAACATTCCTGCCATGATGGACAACAAAACTTGTGCAGTACAAATGTTAGATGTCGCATTTTGACGGCGAATGTGTTGTTCTCTGGTTTGCAAAGCCATTCTCAAGGCATTGTTGCCATGACGGTCGATGCTCATACCAATGATTCTGCCCGGTATTTGGCGTTTGAATTCATCTTTGGTGGCGAAATATCCTGCGTGTGGACCACCGTAACCCAGTGGCACACCAAATCTTTGTGAAGTACCAATGACACAGTCAGCACCCCATTCGCCCGGAGGGGTCAACAAAGCCAGTGAAAGCAAATCGGCACCGGCGCAAACCAAAGTATGAACAGCATGTGCTTTTTCTGTGAATGTGCGATAATCTTCGATATTACCGAGGTTATTCGGATATTGAACAAACGCACCAAAGAATTCGGATGTGAGTTCAAATGTTTTATAATCACCCATTACCAATTCGATGCCCATTGGTTCTGCTCTGGTAACGAGCACATCTATGGTTTGAGGGAATGTTTGATTGTCTACAAAAAACTTGGTAGCACCATCGCTTTTGTGCAAGCTTCGGAACATGGCCATTGCTTCTGCTGCGGCAGTACCTTCATCGAGCAAACTTGCGTTGGCGATAGGTAAACCTGTGAGATCAATGATCATGGTTTGATAATTGAGCAATGCTTCCAAACGGCCTTGCGAAATTTCGGCTTGATAAGGGGTGTATTGTGTGTACCAACCAGGATTCTCCATGATGTTTCTCAACACAACGCCGGGAGTATGGCAATTGTAGTAACCCATACCAATGTAACTCTTGAACACTTTGTTTTTTGAGGCAGTGGCTTTGAGGTCTTTCAACAACTGGTGTTCGGAAGTACCACCAGTGACTTTCAATTCTCCCTGCATTCTGATACCTGCTGGAACTGTTTTGTCGATAAGCTCTGCTATCGAAGCAACGCCTATGGTCTTCAACATCTTAGAGATATCCTCTTGAGCTACTGGACCATTGTGACGGTTAACAAAGTGGTCGGTTTGACCGGTATGTAATTTCATTGAATCTGGATGTTTTTTTAGTGGTGCAAAGGTAATTTTTTTTGATGACTTTTAACAGTATTTCCTGATGTCTGATTATTATCAGTTTATTCACAGAGTCAATGCCATACTGCTTCAACAAGTTATTTCCTGAATTGTTTGAAAATGCTTGTAAACAAGCAGTGCCTTGTTTATATTAATCGAGATAATATCTATAAAATTTATAAGCATATAACAAAAAAAAGCCCACTAGGGGCCATTTTTATAATTCTAAGGAAAACATCCTATATTTCTACTATTGTGGGTGTTTGGGCTCAGTTTTATCATCACTTTGAACAACGGAATTATTGTTGCCATTTTCTTCAGAACCTTTCAAATAGCTTGGTAAATTCAGCCCTGCCATATTGAACAGGTCATTCAGCGGAGGGACAGTTTTCATCATACCCGAAACAAAATTTGCAGTTGAATTCTGACCATTTTCACCTGCTCCGCTGTCCCATACTGTTATCTTGTCTATTTTAATGTTTTTAACCGCCTCGACTTGTGTTTTCACCAATTCAGGTAATTTCTCTATCAACAACAATTGGAATGCCTTTGTGGGATCGCCACCGGCTGCATTGACCACTTCTCTGTATCCTTCCGCTTGCTTGGTCAATATTTCATATAGTCCTTTGGCTTCAGCCTCCATTTTAGCGAAGATGGCATCGGCCTCACCTTTGGCTTGTTCTCTCAGTCTTTCTGCTTCTGCCTGAGCTTCAATAATGGCTCTCATTTTGGCGATTTCTGCAGGTATCACGATATTGGCATTTTGGGTAGAACGCTCTCTTTCAGCTCTTGCTGTTTCTGCTTTCTGTTCTGCCAAATACGCCTCTTCAAGCGCTTTGGCTTGTTGAACTTTTTCTGCAGTAATTGCTATTCTCAACGACTCTGCTTCTTTTTCACGTCTCAATGCTTCTGAATTTGCTATTGCTATTTTTGCTTCGTTTTCGCCTTTAATCGCCAAAGCATTTGCCTCTGAGGTTTTGATCCTGGTGTCTCTTTCTGCTTCTGCTTTACCAATAGATTCATCTTTAGATGCAGAAGCAATACTGATTTCCCTGTCTTTTTGAGTAATTGCAATCTTAACATCTCTGTCTCTATGGGTTTCTGCTATCTGAGTGTCTTTTTCTCTATCAGCCAAAGCCTTACCTGTTTCACCTATCTTTTCTTGTTCAGCAACGCTGATTTTCGCTTCATTGATGGCTTTTGCAGCAGCTTCTTTACCCAATGCTTCGATGTATCCTGACTCGTCTTTAATATCAGTTACGTTGACATTGATCAGCTTTAAGCCGATCTTCTTTAGTTCAGTATCAACGTTTTTAGAAATATTGTCGAGAAATTTGTCTCTGTCTGAGTTAATTTCTTCTATGGTCATTGTTGCAATCACCAAACGCAATTGACCAAATAAAATGTCTTTGGCTAATTCTTGGATTTGATCAGAACTTAGGCCTAACAATCTTTCAGCAGCCGAATTCATGCTGTCTTCTTCGGTAGAAATAGCAATGGTAAATCGACAAGGTACGTCTACCCTTATATTTTGACGGCTCAAAGCATTGGTTAAATTGGCCTCTATTGAAATGGGTTTAAGGTCCAAATACGCAAAATCCTGTATCACCGGCCAAATAAATGCACCACCACCGTGAATACACTTTGCAGATGAACCGCCTGTGCGGCCATACACGACGAGAATTTTATCCGAAGGACATCTTTTAAATCTGGAAATCAATGCTGAAATTGTGACAAAGAAAACAACTGCAGCTATTGCAATGAGAATGATTGGAGAACTTAACATATTTTTATTTTTCTATTATAACTATTTTTCGATCTTCTACTTTTACAATTCTAACCATGGTACCTGTAGGGATTTCAGGACCATCACTGAGTGCATCCAACTCATGAACCGCACCCCTGATACTCAATTGCACTTTTCCTTTTCCACTTCTTTCAGCAGGAACCCGCAAATAAACCTCTGCTGTTTTATTCAGTGCTTCTTCTATTTTAAATGAGTTATCTTCACCTAGTTTCATTATCTGCTTGATTGTAACAAAAAACAAACCCACCATTAATATGCCTATGGCAAAAGCAACTGCAATGAGCCAAAACTTTGAATCAATGATTGAATAAAAAGTGATACCTGCCCATGAAAAACCAAGTAAGAAATTGATAAGATTTCTAAATGAAAACAGTTGAAATGTGGAATCACCACCATCTAAATTACCATCAAAATCCGCGTGCAATCCGTCGCTTGCATCTGTTCCCATAAAAGTCATGACTGTTTGAACCAAAAAAATCAAACTGACCGGACCTGCAATGTACCAAAAGGTTCGAAGCAATGGGTCTAGCGATTGTAAAAATTCCATGCTGTAAATATATCATTTGAAAAAGACAATTCAAATTCAATTTGATGTTAAGTCCAAAAACCAATGGTAAAACAAACAAAAGTATTATGAAATTCAAGTTTCAAAGCTTGGTTCAAAAGTATACACACAAGTTTGCTTCACTCAAAATTCAATCAAAACAAATTGAGTATTTTTATGATCTAACTTAAACCTATTACATAGGTTCAATTGCTACTCGACAAAAAGTGCTTGAACCACCTCGCACTCTCTTTCATGATCCTTTGTTTGGTCTCAAAATTCACATAAATCAATCCAAATCTGGGTCGGTAACCTTCTGCCCATTCAAAATTATCTATTAAACTCCATGCAAAATACCCTCTCACGTCTGCACCCTCTTCCCTGGCTTTCATCACCTTGTCGATATGCGTTTGATAATAATGAATACGAGGAAAATCATTTACTCGGTCGAGGATGACCTTATCTTCAAATGCAGCCCCATTTTCTGTGACGATTAAAGGTGTATTTAAATTGTATGACTTCAATTTCATTAACACTTCATAGATGGAATCTGAATGCATTTCCCAGTTCATCGCCGTTAAATCAATTGAACGGTCGGTTGCAGGTATGTGTTTCAATTTCAAATATGGGTTGAATTGATTGTGTTTAAACACTTCCCTGGTATAGGTTTGAACACCAATAAA
>DASWYG010000350.1:0-14384 GCA_036405075.1 Bacteroidia bacterium
AAATTATATGAAAATGTAAATGGAATGGTGACGTACCTGAATTCACTGGTTCTGCTTTCATTGACCCTTAAAAAAATCTGAGTGTCTTTAAGGGGTATATAAAAATCAATACTGTTATCAGGCTTTCTAAAGGGCAGTTCGTCCAATGTGTAATTAAAATCCCTTACTTCTCTTACTGTTCTATATTGAAAACCGGTATTGAAACCCAGACTTAGTCCTTTTAAAAAGCGATAATTGACAGACAATTTGAATGTATTGCTTTTTTTATTGCCTAAGCTGTTTTCATTGACATCTTTGACGTCTTTGTGAACCGTTGAAGGGGCGCTGTATGCGCCCATACGGGTATTAAAAGTAGACATCCCCAAACTTAAACCGAACACCCATTTTGGTTGCTCTTCAGATCCTTCAGGTGTTGGTTTCGGTTTTTTCTTTTTAGGTTTCTTTTTCAAATCCTCATCCTTATCTTTTTTAGTGTTATCTGCTATCTTGTCATTATCAGCCACATCATTTTGAGCATTATTATTTAATTCACTGGTAGAATCTTTTGGCTCTGTTAAATCTGTTTTTGCCGGATCTTTTTGGGCATAATTTGTTTCTTGTTTGTTGTTGCCATTAAGAGCCAGATCTGTTTTATCGATGTTCCTGTCTGGTGATTTGTTGGAATTGGATTCCTGCTCTTTTCCTTGGTTGTCTCTTCCTTTTTGATCTTTTGGTTGGCGCTCATTGCTCAATTTTGCAGATGAGTTTTGGTGTTGATCAGAGTAGGTTAATTTTGATTTGGATGATGATTGGGAATTAGTTTGTTTTGAGTTGCTGTTGGCAGAATTGGTTTCTTGAGTAATGCTTGAATTGTTTACAATGGCATTAGAATTCGTATTTGATTCGGAACGTTGAATGTTAGAATTTGCTTGTTTGAGCTCAGCCAAATTAGATTTAGCAGAATTAGGTGAGGCAACCTCAGGACTGACGGTATCCTGAGAATTGACTGCTATAGGGTTAGAATTTTTCAATTCAGAATTTAAAAGGTAGCCGGTTAGGAAACCGGTGAGACCGGTAACCAACAATATGATCCAGAAACCAAACCATGGAAAGATCCTTTTGGATTTCTTTTCATGGAGTTCCCGGTATAATTTGTCCCACTGCCCGTCATGCAGGGGTTCCGGATGGTCTTTCAAAGCATCCCTCAAAGCTTTATTGAGATTATCGCTTGATTTCATTTTTATATAAACTGTTTTTAACCAATTCTGCGAGTACCTTTTTTGCCCTGCTGTATTGCGAGCGTGAGGCTTCCTCACTGATATTGAGTTGTTGTGCTATTTCTTTGTGACTAAACTCGTCCACTACATACATGTTGATGATGATTTGCTGATTGACCGACATGCGTTTGAGCAACTTCATGGCGACCTCAGCTTCGAAACTGACCTCAGTTTCAACATCGGCATCTTTTATTTCTAAGGCATTGTCGGAGATGTGTTCTATGAGCAATGCATTTCTTTTTCTTCTCAAAAAATCCAGAGAGGAATTGATGCCTATTCGCGAAATCCAGGTTTTGAGACTGCTTTCGCCTTTAAATTTCTCAATGGAATTATAGACTTTCATCATACTGTCGTGAAAAATCTCTTCGGCATCTTCTCTATTCCCGGCATACCTTAAACAAAGTCCCATTAGCACAGGTCCATAGCGCTCATAGAGCAGCTTCTGAGCCTTTGCATTGCCTTTAGAGCAGGCTTTTATGAGTTCTTTGTCATCCAATTCAGCAGGTGATTTATAGGGTTAGACGCAACATAACATTTTTTCGTGACAAAGATTTGGGAATTTTATAGAAACGAAGAGTAATGTGGCATACTAAAGTTTACTTTTTAGGAGTTAAACGTATTTAAGTCAATTCAAAAGCCAATTTCATCAATCTGCTTGTATGGATATGAATAGATTTAAGAAATTAGCTTTGAAGAACATAATATTCACTAATTTGCAAATAGAATGAACCGCATCCTCATTTTTTCCATCCTGATTTTATCGGTAATGGATATCTGTTCACAGACCTTTGTCCTGAACGATTCTCTTTCAGGGAACAAGACCCAATATGTGCATCTGCACGATTCCATATATCGATTTGTTTCAACTTTTAAAGGCAGGGTGATAACTGAAGGTAAAATCATCAATCCCGATTTCAAAAAGCATGTTAAGCAAATACTCAATAGCCAATCTAATTATTACTACACCAATCCTGAAATTTTTGACAACACGGCAGCTTATTCCAATTACAGAATCATTGACACATGCAGAGAATTTGAATTAAACGGAAAACCAATAAGTGAGGTCATAATAAAGCCAGATATGTTTACTTTGATTAAGAAATACCAAAATGGCATCATTACAAATGAATTCACTTATGCAGAACAATACTTCAAAACAAAGGAATACGATGCAAAAGGCAAGTTATTGAGTTTCACAACAACTTACTATAAAAAAACAAAAACAGTAGTGATTTACCAAAATGGTAAAACCATTAAAAATGAATACAAATACAATGCTGAGCGATACGACTATCTACCTGTTAAGAAATTCAACAAATACTACTATCAGGATGGAAAATCTTATCAATATTCAGAGATCGACCCAAAAACGAATATGGAAATTAGCAGTGGCTATTACGAACACGCATCAGGAGACAAATATGACCGCAAATTCAAATACAACAGCAAAAGGAAACTATTAGAAGAAAAAAGCACTTTTTCCAATAAAATAAAAAAACTAAAGGACGAGCATATCATTAAAAACACTTATGATCAAGACGGACATTTGATACTCAGTAAAGAAAAATGTGGCAAGCAACATATCATTTTTAATTGCAGGAATATCAAGTTGAATTACAATGTTAAGACATCAACTGTAACTTACTTTGCTGATGACTTGAATGCAATCATTAACATAAAACCTAAAGGCATTCAAATTCAGCATTGGACCACCAATGGCGATAGCTTCATGTTATTGGGAAAGGAAAATGAGGTCTATAATTTGACTTTTAAAAATGGCAAAAAACTAAAATCACGACACCGGGTAAATGCTGACTTTCAATATCCTTTAAGGTATAACGACAGCAATGATGCTTCAAGTTTCATCAACAGTTTGTTGTTTCAAGGTGGCTTGAATTCCAACGATCTATTTTTGCATGAAACATATTGGAATGAGCGTGAAGACTATGGGTTGCTTAAATACAAGTTCACTGATACTTTTTTCAATTCATCAGGCATGGACTCTGCTGTTGTTATTCATTCAGGTGATACCCTTATCAGAATGATTCGAATCAATGGCAAATATGAACTCGATTATCAATCTTTTTTTGTCAGAATTGCTAAAGATTTCCATCAATGTGCTGTTGGCATAAAGAGCCTTATGGACAAATGGATAGCACCCGCTAAATACACTGAAATTTCTTATGAAGGTGAAGATAAAGACAGAAACTATTTTGGACGAAACGGCAATTACACCGACATCTACAATTGGAAAGGTGAGTTAATCGGCGAAAACTTATTTGGACTCACTTATCAATACAGTCCCTACTTTCACAATACCGGAATGGTACCAAAATCCATCAGGCTATTCGACGCTAAATTAGAATCGCAGCAAATACTTTACTATGTCAAGAATG
The DNA here is from genome assembly GCA_036405075.1 of Bacteroidia bacterium. Lineage (GTDB taxonomy): Bacteria > Bacteroidota > Bacteroidia > NS11-12g > UBA955 > JABMMZ01. Next base: position 3,653 of record DASWYG010000350.1, read on the forward strand.
ATTCTTTGAAATTGTATCGTTTAATTTATCCAAATGGTAAGGTTGCCATTGAGTTTCCGGCGGATTTTTACGCAGTGAATGAGTACAACAACAACGCATTTAAAAAAATGCTTTTCTTTTCAGATACTGCGATTGGCAAAGGTGCGATGTTCAATTTTGGTGGAAGAATAAGTGATTACAAATACGATTGGGTGAGGTATCAGGATTCGGGTATTTACCGAGTTTCGGAGAATGGACAATCGTATTTAATAGACGAGGATTTCAAAACCATTTTAACAGAACCGTTTGAAAACCTGATCAGGAGCAGTGATTCGCTGTATCTATTGATCAATTCGGGCAATGTGGTAACACCATTCAATCCCATCACGCGAAGTAAAATCACACAAACGCTTTCCTATAAAATCAGTACAGATCAATACCAACAAAACTTTCTGGACATTACAGATTTTACAAGCAAATACCATGGGATAGCCAACAATGATCTAAGCATCAGAATTCAACCCGAATACTTCCACATTTATAAATACCACAATGGTTTTATTGGCAAAAAAACAGGGCAATACGATCAATTCGACAAAGATGGTCATTTGATACAATCCATAAAAGCTGATACACTTTACAATTTATCACAACATTTCAATGATGACAATTCTGCATACATCAATACTTTTCCTTTGATTTATAAGAACGGGAATTTTTACGGATTGACAGACAGAGAGTTTAGAACTGTATTGGAAGCAAAATACAACAACATTTTATTCTGTGAGTCATTTTGGATGTTTTGCAATGAAACCGACACTACCTATTGCGGCTTTGATTACAAAGTATTGGACAATCCTTTCCCTCTCAACAAGTACATTTACTTTTACAGTTTGTCTGAAGGATTCAATCAACCACAAACTCGCTTTTATTATGACAACGATCGTCATTTTTATCAACCTCAATATGGCTTAATGAACAACAAAGGGCAAATTGTTTCATTTCCTGTGAATATTAGCGGAAACACTTACGATCGATTCAATTTGTCTTTAATCTATTACAACAATATTCCTCAATATTTGATAGACATTGAAGGCAGCATTAAAAAGGACTTAAGAAACTACAAGAGATTCAATGAATATGGGGATGATTTTTACTGTCAAAATCAGGAAGAACTTTCGGGAGTGATGGGGCGCAATGGTGAAAACATTGTTTCTCCTGAGCACCAATTCCTGGCCTATGACAATATTAATCAATTGGTATGGTTCAATTGTTTGCCCGGCCAGATGCTCCTTTATAACCACGCAGGCAACAACAACATCTGGCAAGTAAAATCAATAAAATCAGGTAAGATATGCAAAGACACATTTGAACTTCCAACTCACTTTTTGTCTGGAAAGTGTTTATTGAAAAACAATCATGGATTATATGGTGTAATAGATACCAACTTGAACAAAGTGATTCCTTTTGAGTTCACTAAGTTATATGAACTGGGACAGTACATCGGATTTATAAAAGCAGATTCGATCCTCATTACAGATTACAATTTCAAGAAAATAAAAACATTGAACCTCACTGTTATGAATTATCAGGAAAAGGCTTTCTGGGGTTTTCACCATGGCCAGAGCTACTTATTTGACAGTGCATTCAATGCAATTGATTCAAGCAAAAACAACTTTAGCAACAGTGATGTATGGCTTCCAATAGATGAAGACATAAAATCATCAACCATGAAAACTCATTTGAGGACAGAAGCCATAAAAAAAGAGGGTTCTATTTACGAAGAGGAAAATGAAGATGTTAAAGACTCAGACGATGAACAAATAGTTCCTAAATTTTTAGGCAATAAAAAGATCAACAACACGCTGGCTACATTGTTCCATTACAACTTGCGTCGTAATTTGTACAACAACTACTCTACCTTCAGCTATTTCCCTTATCCCACTTACGAAAACCACTACTATGACCACTACGATTTCAATATCAAGGATTTTACCGGATACTCGGTGTCTATGCCATTTGTGCTGGATTTAAAAGCGCCAAACACCTATACGCCCAATTACATTAAAATTGATCAATTCTTAGACAACCTCATCACTGTTACAAACTACACTGATCATTTCATCACTTTTGAATACAATGACCATCCCTACGAAGAGAGCAATCAAATTCAAAACCTTTATGTAGACGATGTTCTGGGGTTTGCATATATCAATTTGTATGACCTCATAGATATCAATAAGTCGGATGAATTCAACAAGATCTTATACAAAAAATTGAGCACTTTAGATGATCCGGGTATTCCATGCTATCCCAAAACCAATTACATGGATATGTTCAATAACAAATTTGTAATCACCTCTAAGGGTTTCACTTTTTACATGAACAATTCAACCTATAGATTCAATATTGATATAAAAGAGTTGAAACCTTGCTTCAAAGATTACTGGAAGAACAAATTTTAAAGACCCCTTATTTTTAGCATTTTCTCAACATACTTACCAATGATATCGAATTCGAGATTGACCTTGGTACCTTTAGTGATGTTTTTGAAGACTGTATTTTCATAAGTATAAGGAATGATGGCCACAGAGAAGGTTTGATCTCCGCTATTAACCACGGTAAGACTGGTTCCATTCACCGTAATAGATCCTTTTTCGACCGTTACTGCAGGCAGATCATATTTAAATGTGTATTTCCAACTTCCATTTTCGTCTATGACTTCTGTACAAATGGCAACGCCATCAACATGTCCCTGAACGATGTGACCATCGAATCGACCATTGGCAGGCATACAACGTTCCAGATTAACGGCATCTCCTACTTTCCAATCACTTAAATTGGTTTTTTCCAATGTTTCATGAATGGCTGTCACGGTATGCTTATTCCCTTCGAGTTTAACCACTGTCAGGCAAACACCGTTGTGTGACACACTTTGGTCTATTTTTAATTCGTGACCAATGGGTGATTCAATTACATAATGCACATTGCTTTGCTCGTGATTGATTTGGGTGATGGTTCCCATACATTCGACTATACCTGTGAACATGGGTACAAAGTTAGGGATAATTAAAAATCCATCTTAATCTGGATTAACTTTATTTCTTAATCTAAGTTAATGTCAGAATTGAGGTTTCTATCGAATTTTGTATTACAATTTGATCAACGATATGGACAGAAAAGATTTCATAAAAAAAGGCATATTTGGCACAGGCATTTTCATCACCGGAGCTGCCGGCATGAATGCACTCAGCAATGGCATCGATGAATTGGGACGACTTGAACCGATGGTCAGTTTAGAACCGGTAGGTTTCAACCACATAAGAAATACAAATTCAAAAATCATGGAAAATACAATCCTTCACAAAGCAGACACCCGTGGCAATGCAGATCACGGTTGGTTAAAAAGCAGACACACCTTCAGTTTTGCCAATTATTACAATCCGGAGCGCATGCACTTTGGTGTTCTAAGAGTACTCAATGACGATTCTGTTTCAGCGGGTATGGGCTTTGGCACACATCCACACGATAACATGGAAATCATTTCGATTCCATTGGAAGGCGATCTGGAGCACAAAGACAGTATGGGCAATGTGGCCACTATTAAGAATGGAGACATTCAGGTGATGAGTGCCGGAACTGGTATTCAGCACAGTGAATACAACAAAAACAGCGACAAAACGGTTAAATTCCTTCAAATTTGGGTGTATCCAAAAACCAAGAATGTAACGCCTAGATATGATCAGATCACATTGAAAGCAGAGGACAGAAAAAACAAGTTACAACAAATTTTATCGCCAAATGCAGACGATGAGGGTGTTTGGATCCATCAGGACGCTTGGTTTCATTTGGGTAAATTCGACAAAGATTTCAAAATTGAATACAACATTAAAAAAGCCGGAAATGGCGTTTATATTTTTGTATTGAAAGGTGACATGAGTGTGAACACTCAAACATTAAATGAACGCGATGGCTTAGGTATTTGGGATGTTTCAAAATTGGACATCACTGCTCTGTCTCAGGATGCGGAAGTATTGCTGATGGAAGTACCCATGTCGGCGTGAGAGAGTATAGATTAAAGATTAAAGTCAAAAGTAAAAAGATTAAAGTTGAAAGAGGAAAGTTGAAAGGATAAAGTAACCAATCTTTTCTCTTTAATCTTTTCTCTTTAGTCTTTTCTCTTTAATCTTTACCTGTAAATATCCTGATTCTCCAGAATAGAGAGATAAGAGTAATAACGTTCAGGTGCAATTCGACCTTCTTCATAAGCTTTGATCACTGCACATTCAGGCTCATTGGTGTGTTTGCAGTTATTGAATTTGCAATCATTCATCAAAGCCCTGATTTCAGGAAAATAATGCCCGATTTCGGTTTCTTCAATATCAATGATCCCAAAATCTCTGATACCTGGTGTATCTATGATGGCAGTTTTTTCATCGATGTTGAACATCTCCGCAAAAGTGGTGGTGTGTTTGCCTTTAAAATGGGCATCACTGATGCGCTCCACTTTTTGAAAAGCATCAGGCAAAAGGCGGTTGAGTATACTTGATTTTCCTACTCCTGAATGACCACTGATGAGAACAGTTTTGTCTTTGATTACACCCGATAATTGTTTGAGCGGGTAATAATTTTCATCGAAGGTCGAGCAGAGAATACAGGGATATCCCAGAGATTCATACAACTGACTAAGGTATTCAAAATACGCTTTGTCCTCATCTTGATAAAGATCGCATTTGTTGAACACCAATACCACCGGAATATGATAAGCGCCTGCCATTACTAAGAAACGATCAATGAATCCTAAAGAAGTTTTTGGAAAAGAAAGTGTTACAACCAAAATGGCTAAATCAAGGTTTGCCGCAATGATCTGCCCTTGTTTAGACAGTTTATTGCTTTTCCTAATCATGTAATTGTGGCGCTTCTCAATGGCTGTGATCATACCATTCACAGCATCTCCACTGTCTTCAAGTTCATAATCAACGCGATCACCAACAGCAACAGGATTGGTGGTATCCAGGTCTTTTAAACGAATCTTGCCTTTGATTCGGGCGTCTAAAATACTAAAATCATCTTGCCTGATTTTGTACCAGCTACCGGTTGATTTAATGACAGTGCCTTTCAAGGTGCTTAGAATATCTTTTCGCAAATCTGCCTGGTGGCCTCACTTCTACCCATGGTGTAAAAGTGTAATACCGGTACTTTGGCATTGATGAGCTCTTTACATTGAGAAATGGCCCATTCAATTCCTATTTTTTTTACATCGTCAGACGTTTTCGCTTTTTCAATTTCATCAGTCAGATCATCCGGTAAATCAATGTTGAACAATTTTGGTAAAAGGTTCAATTGACTCTTGGTTGTAAGTGGTTTTAACCCTGGAATAATGGGTACATTGATGCCATTTTCACGACATTTTTCTACGAACTCAAAGTATTTACTGTTATTGAAGAACATCTGTGTCACAATAAACTCAGCACCCGCATCGATCTTCATTTTCAAAAATTTAAGATCCGATTTGAGATTGGGTGCATTGTGATGTTTTTCGGGATAACCTGCTGCTCCAATACAGAAATTGGTAATATTGGCATTTGACAATTCCTCATCGAGGTATATGCCATTGTTCATGTTTTTAATTTGTTGGATCAAATCCAAGGAATTGGCATTGCCTTCAGGTTCAGGGATAAATGTTCTTTCATTTTTAGCATTGTCACCTTGAAGCGCCAACACATTATCTATACCCAAAAAATTAAGATCGATCAATGCATTCTCAGTATCTTCACGAGTAAATCCGCCACAAATGATGTGTGGCACTGCATCTATTTTGTATTTGTGCATAATGGCAGCACAAATGGCAACAGTACCGGGCCTTTTCTTGGTTGACACCCTCATGAATGAACCATCCGGTCTTTTCTTTTCTACATAATCTTCGCGATGATAAGTCACGTCAATGAATGAAGGATTGAATTCCATCAAGGGATCAATGCCTTTATAAATGCTGTCTATGGAATCGCCTTTTAATGGGGGTAATATTTCAAAAGAAAAAAGTGTTTTTTTCGAACGGTTGATATGTTCTGTTATTTTCATGTTTTAAAATGTAACTGTGAAAGTCATCTCCTCATTGCCTCTTTTTACAATAACGGTTGTAGAATCTCCCTTTTTAAATTTACCCAATGCTGCCATATAGTCTTTCATGGATGATATGGTGTATTGCCCAAGTTTTGTAATGACATCACCTTTCAGCAATCCGGCGATCTGAGCCGGTTTGCCCATACTTACGCCATCCACTCGAACACCTGTACCGTCATATATATAATCAGGCATAATGCCTAAAGTTACTTTGAAGTTCATTTTTTCACTTTCCTCACTTTTGGTCGGAGTAAATGGAAATGCTTTCTTTTTGTTAACTCCTTTGATCATTTGCATGGTGACATCATAAACTAAAAACATCCCATGATAGTTGATCAAATGCTCATCATCCGAAGGCATGTGGTAATCATAGTGCTGACCGGTAAAGAAATGCAAAACCGGTATATTGGCATAATAGAAACTGGTATGATCGGAAGCACCTGTGCCGCTCTCAGAAGTTTTTATTTTTATTTGTGTGGAATCTGTTTTCAAATTGCTTACTGCCGGTTTCCATACCGGACTGGTACCAACACCATAAATCATCAGGGTTTTTCTGGCAGAATCCAACCTGCCTACCATATCAAAATTGAGCATATAAGAGATTTGGGAAGTATCGATCGTTGGGTGTTTGACGAAGTAATTACTGCCCAACAATCCTTGCTCCTCGCCACTAAACGCAACAAAGAGGTAATTGTGCTTGCGCAATTTTTTGTCCTTTTTAATGGTTCTCATCAACTCAAGCATCATTGCAACACCACTGGCGTTATCATCAGCACCATTGTGAATGGCTCCTCCTTTAACATCTCTACTTCCACCATATTCGTTGTAACCCAAATGATCTTGGTGAGCACCAATGACAATCGTTGATTTCTTTTTGTTGTTGATATAACCCAAAACATTGTGAGCCGTTGAGTTCATTTGAACGATGCTGACTCTGTAGGTAATAGAAGCTGCATCTAACAAGGCATCATTGTATCCTGTAATGAAGATGACAGGAATGCTTCTTGGCATCACATTTCTATCAAGGAAACCTTTAGGATTTTCGAGAGCTGAATCGGTATTGATGAAAACAACCCCTCTGGCTCCCATACGAATGGCTAAATCTACTTTGTAATTAATCCCTTCGTAGGCTTCGAATTTACCATGTGGATTGTTTGCCTCCGGACTACCTATTTTTATCACAAAGACTTTACCGCGGATACCGCTGGTATCTTTGTAATCGTTGTGGTTTAAATCATTGGCCATTATACCATAACCGGCTTGAAATACAGGCGCATTGATCACACTGTCTTTGTTACAGCTTTGGGCCAAGGGATAGAATACACCTTTTTCAAATCGAATCTCTCTGATGCGGCCTGTATTTTCTTTCAATAAAAGTGGGAGTCTATTTTGAGAAATTCTCAAACGAATGATACTGAAGTTCTGTAAATAGGAGCCACTATCCCCCATTGGTGAAAGTTTAAACTTTTTAAATTCATCGGCGATGTATAAGGATGAACGATTTTCACCGGAAGAACCTGTCAATCGGCCTTCGAGTTGATCACTGGCCAAATAAGAGATATCTGCTTTGAACCTGGCATTGACATCAGCTTCTTTCTGAGCAAAGGTCAATTGAAACAAAGAAAATACTATTAGAAAAGAGAATAAACGCATGGTTTGATTTTTGATGCGAAAATAGTGTTTTTTTCATTATGCATCTTGCAAATAATGGGTATTTAAAGCGTCGGCATTGTCAGCTTATTGTAAAATCCTGATGATTAAAGGCAAGTTGCAAAAGCGTGGTTATGTGCCTGTTTTAATACACCTGTTTCACCTTTAACCGCATAAATATCAATGATTACCTCAATTAGGCATAGCAATGTTTTTTCTCTTTACTATGTCAATGTTGGTAAAGAAACATCATTTAATTGCTAAGATTTCAAACTATTTTACCATCAAGCAGCACTATACATCGCCACTGCAGGACTGTTAACTTCAACTGGTCTCTAAATTCGATAAAATCGGCCCACAAATCACATTTGAGTGACGTGCCAGTTTCATTTTAGAGGCGGAAACACTATCTTCGCGGCATGTCTCATAAAGTAGCCCCAAGTGTACTCTCAGCAGATTTTGGAAACCTGCAACGCGATATAGAAATGATCAATGGCAGCCAGGCAGATTGGTTTCACGTAGACATCATGGATGGTGTTTTTGTACCCAATATGTCTTTTGGATTTCCAGTAATGCAAAGTTTAAAAAAACATGCAAGCAAGCCATTGGATGTTCATTTAATGATTGTTGATCCTGATCGTTACATAACTCGTTTCGCAGAGGTTGGGGCGCATGTGCTATCTGTGCACATAGAGGCATGCACACATTTACACAGAAGCATACAAGCCATTAAAGCTGCAGGTATGAAAGCCGGAGTAGCGGTGAATCCTCATACCAATGTGAATCAATTGGAAGACGTTGCCGGCGATATGGATCTCGTTTGTTTGATGAGTGTCAATCCCGGTTTTGGTGGTCAATCTTTCATTGAAAACACATATAGAAAAATCACCCAATTGAAAGACATGCAAGCTCGCTTAGGTGTAACATTTGACATTGAAATTGATGGTGGAGTGACTTTAGCCAACTATAGAAAACTGGTGGATTGCGGCGCTACAGTGTTGGTTGCCGGCAATACTGTTTTCTCTGCATCTAACCCAACTGAAACAATTGCGTCATTAAGGCAATAATCCTAATACACAACCGTTAAAGCTACAGTTTGTTGAGATTAGCCCTAGTTATCATATCTTGTTTTTTGGCCGGCAATACCTTTGCCCAATCAATTATTTTCGGAACTGTTTTCAATGACAGCAATGAAATTGTAAGAAATGTCAAAGTCACCAATCTTGCGGGAGGAAAAACCGTATACAACGACAGTTTGGGCAATTACCGCATTGAATATGTGCAAGGCAAAAACAACTCTCTGAAATTCGAAAACTCCAATTATTTTATAACCATTATAGCGGTACCCAAATTATTTGAAGATGAGGATTACCGATACGATGCTATTCTGAAAAAAGAACAAAGTTCTAAAATTCTAAATCCATTTACAGTCCAAGGTCAATCAGAAAACAAGCCGGGTCTTGTCATCATTAAACCTACGACATCAAGACCAAGTGTAACCGGAGATATAATGGACATCATCAAAATGCAGGCCGGTGTTAGTTCTAACAACGAACTGAGCTCCCAATACAATGTAAGGGGCGGTAATTATGATGAAAACCTTATTTATGTCAATGATTTTGAGATTTACAGACCACAATTGATTCGAAGCGGTCAGCAAGAAGGTCTAAGTTTCATCAATCCTGACATGGTGAATAACATTAACTTTTCTGCCGGTGGATTTGAATCAAGATATGGAGACAAACTGTCCTCTGTTTTGGATGTCAGTTATCGCTCACCCTCCCAATTTGGCTCAGGTGTTCAATTGGGATTATTGGGTATGAGCTTTTATGTTGAAGGCGTAGTAAAAGCCAAACAAAGAGTGGGATATAGAGACTCAAACAGAATCTCCTATTTGATTGGTGGCAGATACAGAGGCAATAAGAACATTTTAAATTCATTGGATGCGATAGGTTTATACAAATCCAGATTTGGTGATTTGCAATCCTTGATCACATTTCATCTCAATCGATACAACAGCATTGAATTTTTAGTGAATTATGGTCAAAACCGTTATCGGTTTGAACCCGAGTTTCAAAAAACCACTTTTGGCACATTACAAAGTGCATTGCAACTGAGCATTGGTATGGATGGACAAGAAATCATGGATTACAACAGTATGATGGGCGGCTTGTCATTTGTAAGACGAAAGAAAGACAGTGAATACAAAATACTGTTTTCGGCTATTTCATCCAACGAAAAAGAACATTACGACATTCAAGGAGCGTACCAGATCAGCGAGGTCGACAACAACCTTGGTTCTAGCAATTTTGGAGATGTGAAAAGTTTATTGGGATCAGGCTATTTCATCAACCATGCCCGAAATGATTTGAATTTTACCATTCTAAATGCAGCTCATCAGGGTTCAATAAAAATGTTAGGATTTAGAAATAAAAAATCTAAAGGTGGTCTCAGTAACATGTACCATCCTTTGCGAATTTTATATGGCTTCAAATACCAAGCCGAATACATCAAAGATGTTTTTAAAGAATGGAAATACAATGATTCTGCAGATTACAACATCACCAATAACGGTTATGGCGATTCATTCATCAATTTATCAGAATCTGTTAGGTCAAAATCCATCATCAGAAATCAAAGAATTTCAGGCTTCACGCAGGTCAACATCTCATTTGGTGAAGTCAATCAAACTGCATTGGTGGCAGGGGTAAGGTATTTGTATTCAGAATTGAATGGTCAATCATTGTTATCACCAAGGGTGCAATTGTATTATGAGCCAAACAAAAAGTTCAACTTAAAGCATTTCAAAGATTCGGTTCAAAAGAAGAAAAACATATTGATCAAGGGTGCTTTTGGCTATTATTATCAAGCACCGTTCTACAGAGAAATGAGAGATTTTGCCGGTCATATCAACAAGGCATTAAAGGCTCAAAGAAGCATTCATTATTTGAGCGGCATAGAGTTTGGATTTAAAAAATTC
>DASWYG010000351.1:0-2447 GCA_036405075.1 Bacteroidia bacterium
CCTCACCTGCTTTTCCAAGACCGTTTCCAACGATTCCGTTTCCGTCGCCAACAACTACAATGGCGGTGAATGTGAAAGTTCTACCACCTTTGGTAACTTTAGCCACACGGTTCACTGCAACTACTTTTTCTTTGAGTTCCAGTTCTGATTGTCTGACGCGTTTTATATTGCTAATTGACATGTTATTATCTTCTATAAATTAAAACTGAAGGCCTCCTTCTCTGGCACCTTCTGCCAGACTTTTGATTCTACCGTGGTAGAGGAAACCGTTTCTGTCGAATACCACTTTCTCGATGCCGGCAGATTTTGCTTTTTCAGCAATTCTTTTTCCGACCAGAGCCGCTTTAACGGTATTGGTATCTTTTGATCCATTGATATCTTTCTCGAGACTTGATGCAGCGCAGATGGTTTTATTGGCCACGTCTACGATTTGTGCGTATATTTCTGAATTGCTTCTGAATACCACAAGTCTTGGACGGTCAGCACTTACATTGATGCTACCGGCAACTCTGCGTTTAATTTTCAGTCTTCTCTGAATTCTTGTTTTGCTCATTGTCTTACTTATTTTTTAGATGCTGACTTACCTGCTTTTCTTCTCAATTGCTCACCAGAGAATTTAATACCTTTTCCTTTGTATGGCTCTGGTTTGCGGAATGACCTGATCTTGGCTGCTACCTGACCCAACAATTGTTTGTCAGCGCTTTCCATGATAATGGTCGGGTTCTGACCTTTCTCGGTGACCGTGGTCAACTTAATTTCTGCTGGAACTTCCAACATGATTCTGTGGGAGTATCCAATAGAAAGGTCTAATATCTGGCCTGAATTGGAAGCTTTGTAACCAACACCAACCAGTTCTTGTTTGGTTGAGTGACCGTCTTTTACACCTTTTACATTGTTATTGATGAGTGAACGGTACAATCCGTGCAAGGCTTTATTTGCTTTCTCATCGTTAGGGCGTTCAATGTTCATAACGCCGTTGTCGACGGTTACTTTGAAATCTGGCTTCAAAGGCTGATGTAATTCGCCTTTTGGTCCTTTAACCGTTACGATATTGTCTGCAGAAACTTTTACTTCTACGCCTGCAGGGATGCTGATTGGAGCTTTACCTATTCTTGACATGTTCTTTTTCTATTTTATTATGATACGTAGCACAATACTTCACCGCCTACGTTCAGGGCTTTTGCCTCTTTATCAGTGATCACACCTTTCGAAGTTGAGAGGATGGCGATACCTAAACCGTTGATCACCCTTGGAAGGTTATCAGCCGGTGCATATTTTCTCAAACCCGGTTTTGAAACTCTTTTTAGTTCTCTGATGGCCGGCTGTCTGGTTACAGCGTCATATTTCAGAGCGAGCTTGATAACGCCTTGTTTGTTTTCAGTTTCCTCGAATTTGTAATTCAAGATATAACCTTTTTCAAACAAAACTTTAGTCACGGCTTTCTTTATATTAGAAGCCGGGATTTCAACTATTCTGTGTTTAGCTTGCAAAGCGTTTCTTAAACGAGTTAAGTAGTCTGCTATTGGATCAGTCATTTTATTCTATTTTTTTTTTACCAACTTGATTTAGTTACTCCAGGAATTTTACCGGCTGATGCCAATTCGCGGAATTGATTTCTGCAAAGACCGAATACTCTGATGTATCCTCTTGGTTTCCCGGTCAATTTGCACCTGTTGCGAAGACGCACTTTTGAAGAACTTCTTGGAAGTTTTTGAAGACCAATGAAATCACCAGCTTCTTTCAACTGTTTACGTTTCTCAGCATACTTTGCTACTAAACGTTCTTTCTTCAGTTCTCTTGCTTTTATTGCTTCTCTTGCCATGTTATTTTCTTATTTTTTAAATGGTAAACCAAATGATCTTAACATCTCCAAACATTCTTCGTCAGTTTTTGCAGTGGTCACGAACGTGATGTCCATACCTGAAATTCTGTTCGTTTTGTCAATGTCAATCTCCGGGAAAATGATTTGCTCGGTGATACCCATTGTGAAGTTACCTCTTCCGTCGAAACCTTTTACTTCAAGACCTTGAAAGTCTCTTACCCTTGGAAGTGCGATTGAAATCAATCTTTCCAAGAATTCGTACATGTTATTTTGACGAAGTGTAACTCTGGCGCCAATTGGCATTTTCGCTCTGAGCTTAAAGTTACTGATGTCTTTTTTAGACATTGTAGCTTGAGCTTTTTGACCACTGATTCTTGACATTTCGTCAATAGCAGCATCGATGAGCTTCTTGTCATTTACAGCGTCTCCGATACCCTGATTCAGGCATATCTTTAAAAGTCTTGGCATCTCCATTACATTGGTATAGCCGAACTTTTGCTGTAGGTGAGGCACCACTACCTCTGTATATCTTGTCTTTAAATTTGGTGTATACGACATTTAATTACTTTATTATTTGATGAATTCTCCGGTTTTTACCGAATATCTTTGCAATTTACCGTTTTCG
>DASWYG010000352.1:0-1972 GCA_036405075.1 Bacteroidia bacterium
GAAAATCCGGGGCTTTTTTGTTGGTATATTGTGGAATATCTCCTCGGTTCTACGGTGTTTTTTGACTATCTTGCAATGTTTTTTAGAAAGCAATATTTATGGATCAAAACCCTGATGAATACAATGTGGAACGTATAATTCCCATTAACATTGAAGAAGAAATGAAAACCGCTTACATCGATTATTCGATGTCGGTTATCGTGAGCCGTGCACTGCCGGATGTAAGAGATGGTCTAAAACCCGTACATAGAAGGGTACTCTATGGAATGACCGAATTAGGTCTCGCCCCAAACAGACCCTACAAAAAATCAGCTCGTATCGTCGGTGAAGTGTTAGGAAAGTATCACCCACATGGTGACTCTTCTGTTTATGATACTATGGTTCGTATGGCTCAAAGCTGGAGCTTGAGATACACAATGGTTGATGGTCAGGGAAATTTTGGTTCAATTGACGGTGATTCTCCTGCTGCAATGCGTTATACCGAAGCTAGATTGAAAAAAATAGCTGAGGAAATGCTTAATGACCTTGAAAAAGACACCGTTGATTTCAAGTCAAACTTCGACGATTCACTCAAAGAACCTTCTGTACTGCCATCAAAAATCCCTAATTTATTGGTGAATGGTGCATCTGGAATTGCTGTTGGTATGGCAACCAATATGGCCCCACACAATTTGTCTGAATCTGTTGACGCCATAACCGCATACATCGACAACAGAGACATAACCATCTCTGAACTCATGCAATACATCAAAGGACCGGATTTTCCAACAGGAGCAATCATACATGGTACCGATGGCATTCGCTCTGCATTCGAAACAGGACGTGGACGTATCTTAATGAGAGGTAAAACTGAAATTGAAACCATGGGCAATGGTAAAGAAATGATCATTGTCAATGAAGTGCCTTTTCAAGTTATGCCAAGCCAAATCATAACAAGAGCAGTTGAATTGGTTCAGGAAAAAGTGATTGATGGTATAGTAGCCGTTAGAGATGAATCTGGTAGAGATGGAATGCGTTTGGTGTTTGAATTGAGAAAAGATGCCATCGCAAATGTTGTGCTCAACCAATTGTATAAATATACTGCACTTCAATCTTCTTTCTCTGTTAATAACATTGCTCTCGTTCACGGTCGTCCGGAAATGCTCAATCTAAAAGATTTGATTAAGCACTTCGTTGAACACAGACACGAAATAGTTGTAAGAAGAACGAAATTTGATTTAGCTGAAGCTAAAAAAAGAGCCCATATCTTAGAAGGTTTATTAATAGCCTTAGATCATTTAGATGAAGTCATTGCATTGATCAGAAATTCTAAAAATCCTGATGATGCTAAAGATGGTTTGATGTCTAAATTTGGTTTGTCTGAAATTCAATCCAAAGCTATTTTGGATTTAAGGTTGCAGCGTTTAACAGGACTCGAACGTCAAAAGATTAAAGAAGAATACGACGAATTAATGAAAACCATAGCTTACCTCGAATCAATTTTAAATGATGAAGTGTTGAGATACACCATCATCAAAGATGAATTGAAAGAAGTAAAAGAGAAATATGGTGATGAAAGAAGAACTGTCATTGAACACAGTGCCGGAGAAATTGATATTGAAGACCTTATTCCAAACGAAAAAGTAGTCATCACCATTTCTCACATGGGTTACATCAAACGTACCAGTTTATCTGAATACAAAGAACAAAATAGGGGAGGTCGCGGTAACAGAGGTGTCTCTCACCGTGATGAAGACTTCGTAGAGCATTTGTTTGTTGCAAATACACACAATTACATGTTGTTCTTCACAGAACAAGGCAGATGTTTCTGGATGAAAGTTTATGAATTACCAGAAGGTGGAAAAGCTACCAAAGGCAGAGCAATCCAAAATCTAATCGCTTTACCAAAAGAAGATACCATCAAAGCTTACCTTAACATTGAAAATTTAAAAGATCCTGAATACCTGGATACCCATAACATTATTCTTTGTAC
>DASWYG010000353.1:0-18273 GCA_036405075.1 Bacteroidia bacterium
CTAACTTTGGTTTAAGCAACAAAAAAAGCCAATGAAAATTTCTGTTTTCAAACTGATAATTTTGGGTTTGGCAGTAACTTTAAGTATAAAAACTTATAGTTGCAATGTCAACCCGGGCTTCACTTACACAAGTACGCACACGTGCGGGATACCTTATGTGGTAACCGCTGTAAACACATCGACAGGAACTCAGTCTCAAGTGTCTAAATACTGGTGGAAAGTGAACGGAATAATGTCCACCGATACTCTGATCGGATTGGATACCTCTACCTTTCTTCTAAAGAACTTAGGTTCCAATAGTGTAAAATTATATGTAAAAGATTCTTCAGGCTGCATCGATTCTTCAGCAGTCACTATCAATGTCAGCAGCAATTCCAAAGCCATTAAAGATCAAAATCTGAATTATACCCATAGTCCGGTTTGGATGAATTGTCTTCAATTTATAACTGATCCTGATTCTTTTTCAATAGACATCGAATCCAATGACACCCTCAAACAATTGAAAGTTTTTTGGGGAGATGGATCATCTGACCTTTCAGGAACAGATGTGTTGCCAAACATTCCTTTGACACACAAATTCAGTGCTCTTGGTATATACACTGTTAAGATTGTTACCACCAATGGATCTTGTATTGATACGGTTTATGGTATGGTTTACAATCAACGTCAACCTACTGCAGGTATCATCGGACCAACATCCGGAAGTAACCGCGGTTGTGTGCCACATGTCATGAGGATTGTTAACAATTCTTATAACATTTCAAACAATACAACTTTTAAAGTTGATTGGGGAAATGGAGATTCTGAAACATTGCCTTTTACTTCATACAATGATACCTTGACCCATCTTTACAAAAAAGGTGTTTGTTCAGGTGTCATCATGATCACTGCCACAAATGTTTGCGGTAGCTCATTTACAACCTGGAACCCAATAGACATAAGTGAAAAGGACAAAGCGCTTTGGACTGTTAACACTACTTGTAATCCGGTTCAGGACCATATTTTTTATAATGTCTCAACTGATAAATATTGTTTAACACCCGATATCAAAGAATATTTCTGGGACTTTGGTGATGGTACTACCGTTGGATGGATCAATTCAAAAACCCCACAATACCACAAATACGCGAAAGAAGGCGATTATGATGTGATGTTGATCGCTAAGTCAGCCTGTGGCAATGACACATTCATTCAAAAAGTAAGGGTGTATTACACCCCTGTTGCAAAAATGATGTTCAATGCCGACAGAGGTTGTCAACCACTCAATGGAACATATATTGATACATCCAAAGGACGCGGATTAAGCAGGTTATGGAAAGTGAGAATTGGTTCAAATTTGTTTACGTTTACCGATTCAATTCTCAATTATAATTTTACTGTTCCTGGTAATCATACAATTACACTTGTGGTGACAAATCCATGTGGCTCAGATTCAGTTGTAAAAAATATCAGAATCACAGACAAACCTGTTGCCGGTTTTGCAAATATCACTGGCTCTTGTGTGCCTATGAATGTTTCATTCACCAATACCACGGTTTCTTATTTTAATAATCCTACTTATCAATGGGATTTTGGTGATGGTACAAGTTCAAGTTCTGCAAGTCCGGCTTCGAAAGTTTACAACACTCCCGGATTATACACTGTTAGTTTGATTGTTTCTGATACTTGTGGAAGCGATACATTTATCAGACAATTCAATGCCTATGGATTACCTGTAGCAGCTATTTCAGGTGATACCAGTGCTTGTACATTCGATTCTTTGGTTTTTAAAAATCAATCCACCAATTCAAGTACTTTCAATTGGAGTTTTGGAGATGGATATAATTATTCAAACAGCAACAACAACGATGTCAAACACATGTATTCTGCTTTTGGTAATTTTACGGTTAGATTGATAGCAGGTACTGGTTCAGGTTGTTTGGATACAGCCTTCTTGCAAGTCAATATCAAACCTGGGGCTAAAGCTCTGTTTGACATCAATCAAAGTTTTGCTTGCCACCCTGCAACCTTTAAATTCACCAATCAATCCATTTATGGAAAAGATTATCAATGGTATGCTAACGGCAACCTCATTTCGACAGGAAATGTTCCTGCAGATACACTCGTTAATACGGATTCAACGGTCATCCGATTGAAACTCATAGCCACCAGTAATTCGTCATGTCAAAGTGATTCAATTGAAAAAGTTTTCTTTACGGCCAAATACCCGGTAGCTTCAATTGCCAATGTTGCACCGGGATGCGGACCATTAACTGTTTCATTCAACAATACTTCGCAATTCAATACCAATAATTCTTGGAATTTAGGCAATGGCACTGTGTCAAATTTGCTTAACCCAAGCGCTTTGTATCCACATGCAATCAATAAAGATTCTACATACAATGTCAAGCTTTTAGTAAGAAACTGGTTGGGTTGTAAAGACAGTACCACCACAAGTGTAACTGTTTTTCCTGCACCTAAGGCAGATTTCACTACGGCCAGTGACAAGGGTTGTGGTCCATTTAACGCTATATTTACCAATGTCTCTCAAACCAATAACAATGACCCATTCAGTAGCTTAAGCCATGTTTGGAGTTTTGGAGATGGTCAATCTTCCAATTCAACTGACCCTTCACATCTTTTTGCTCCTTCAATTTTCAGAGACTCGGTTTACAATGTCAAACTTAAAGTAACCAGTGTCAGCGGTTGTATAGATTCAATTGTCCGTAGCATCAGGGTATACCCAAAACCATTGGTAAAATTCACCCCTGATAAAGTCTCAGGTTGTGCAATGCTTCCTGTTCAGTTTACCAATCAATCTTCACCAAGAGATACCGGTAGTATTGCCATTATGAGTTTTAAATGGATTTCAGGCAATGGTAAAACTTCAACATCTAAGGATTTTAATGCAAGTTATAATGAATCTAATTTTTCAGATACCGTTTACAATGTAAAATTGTTGGCTTGGACTGAACACGGTTGTGTTGATAGTACCAGCTTTAACATTACAGTTCATCCTCGTCCTCATGCGGCATTCATTACCAATAAAAATGATGCTTGTACACCATTCAATGTGAAAACAATCAATCAGTCGTATTCTAAAGATGGCGGCCCATTGTCACACGATTGGGATTTTGGAAATTTGTATCAGTCTGCTTTTTCAGTTGATTCAACATTGTACATCAACAACACACAATCAGATCTGGTTAAAACCATCACCTATATGGCGATCAGCCAATACGGATGTAGAGATACTGTTGCAAAAAATGTCACAATTCATCCGAAACCGATTGCTTCATTTACTGTATCAAACAAAAAAATATGTGCTCCGGCTATAGTTACTTTAACAGATAATTCAAGCAATGCATTTACATATTTCTGGGGTGAAGGCAATAATTTAACAACCTCAGGTACTCAACAGAAAATGGTATTGAATGGTTTGAAATTATTCGATTCATTATATGTTGTCAGACATGCTGTTACCTCATCCTTTGGATGCAGCAGCGATACGGTGTATGATCAAATTCTGGTGATGGGTCGACCTGATGCAGACTTCTTGTTCTCTAAAGATTCTGCTTGTTCAAACGAGAACATCAATCTCATCAATACAACATTAGGAGGATATCGATTCACATGGAAATTTGGAGATAATACAAGCAATTCAAGTCTGATCAATCCCAAGCATAAATTTCCAAAATTGCCATTCAATGGCAAAGACACCATTTTCAAAGTAACTTTAGAAGTTGCTTCAACATCAGGATGCAAAGACACTGTAGCAAAAAGCATTTATCTTGTAAACAAACCTGTAAATAACATTGTACTCGACAAGCCTCTTGGTTGTACAAATTTGGATGTTACCATGTTCCATGCATCAAAGACTTTTAAAACTTTGTTTTGGGATTTTGGTGACAATACTGCAACTGTTACAGGTGATACTGTCATGCACACTTATGTAAATCCATTGGGTAACCTCACCATGCAACCTAAAATTGGTTTGTATAGACAAAGATTCAATTGCATGGATACCACTTATGCCAATGTCATGGTGTATCCAAAGCCAATAGCTGATTTCAAAACTCAAAGAAACGACCCTTGTGATGCAGGTAATTATCAATTCATCAACAAGTCTAAAAACAATGCCAGCAATGAATGGGTATTTGACGATGGTACCATCATCAATGTTTCGAGTTTCTCAACCCTTTTGCCGGCTTCGTCTACAAAGGATACTTTTTACAATGTCAAATTGTATGTAAAAAATAATTATCAGTGTATAGACAGCAACAACCAAGTAATAAAGGTTAAACCAAAAATGAACATCAAGTTTGAAAAGGATCAAATTCAATCTTGTGAGAGAGGGGTTGTCAATTTTACCAATAAATCGACCAATGCTGTAAGGTATTTCTGGAAGTTTGGCGATGGCGGATTGTCCAATGAAGTTCATCCTTCTTATGTTTACAATTTATTTGGCATATATAAAATTACACTTTATGGATATGATAAAGATGGTTGTGTTGATAGCACTGATGGCAAAGACATTTTTAAAGTACTTGAAAAGCCAAAAGCTGATTTTACTTTCTTACCTGCAATGCCAAAATTGCCAAACGCCACAGTTAATTTTACAGCAACTCCAACCATAATAACAGCCAATGTGAATGATCTGGGTTATGATTGGGACTTTGGCGATGGTTCATACCCTGCATCAAACTACACCCAGAAAGATCCGACACACACATATACCAAAGCCGGCAATGTTGAAGTTACTTTAACGGTTTGGAACAAAGTGTGCAGTGATGTGGTGAAGAAACCAATTTTCATAGAAGATCCAAAACCTGAAGTTTTATTCACAGCGGATACCACTATTGGATGCGCTCCTTTACTGGTTCGATTCACCAATAAAACCAAATTTGCCAGAACATACCGTTGGGTTTGGGGTGATGGTTCCCCTGATTCTTATGAGGAAAATCCGGTGCATGTATTTAAATATTCAGGTAAATGGGATGTAACTCTGATCGCAACCGGAACCGGTGGTACCAATACTTACAGCATACAATATATGGTGACTGTAAACCCTAAACCAGATGCTGATTTCTTCACTTATAAGCAATCCATGAATTTACCAAATGCTGTGTTCTTCATGCAGAATATGAGCAACAATGCCATCAAATATGATTGGTCGATATTGGATTCATTTCAAAATAAAATTGATGGTTCAACATTGAGAGACCCTTCATTCTTGATCAATGAAGAAGGCAGGTACACAGTTAAACTAATTGCATACAACTCATTTGGTTGTTCAGATACATTAGAGAAAGTGAATTATTTAAGCACTTTCAAGGAAGGATATGTTTATGCACCAAATGCATTTTCTCCAAACAACAACAGTAAAAATGAAGAATTCAAACCTTCATTGTACAACGTAAAACCCGATAATTATGTATTCAGAATATACAACCGTTGGGGAGAGAAAGTTTATGAGACCACAGATTTGAATGGCTCTTGGGATGGTATGCACAATGGTGTTCCATGTGAACAGGATGTATATGTATGGACAGTAAGCGGATTGTTTATCAATAACGACGAATTTGCTCTCAGAGGAACAGTAACACTCCTCAAATAAAAACGAACAGTTCTTAATTAGTTTTCATATTTTTTTTGTTGATTAAAAGTCCATCTGCCGCGGCGGATGGACTTTTTACTTTATTGAAGATTAAAGACGAAAGATCAAAGACAAAAGATCAAAGATATCTACTTTTTACTTTCATCTCCCGAAACTCAATTTCATTTCGTGCGGGATCTTCGCTTCGATTTCCACTTTATACTTTCTACTTTATACTTTCTACTTTATACTTTATTCTTTATACTTTTCTCTTTTCTCTTTTCTCTTCAATCCTCCAAAGTGCCAAATTTGCCTTTGTTCAAATCGTCATAAGCTTGCAATATTTCGGCTTTTGTGTTCATTACAAATGGACCATAAGCAACGATTGGTTCGTGTATAGGCTCACCACTTAAGATCAATACTGTTGATGACTCGAGAGCTTTTAACGTAAATTCTTCTCCGGCATTTGCCATTAAAGCCAAATGGTCTAAAGGCAGATCGTTCCCGCCTATTTCAGCATGTCCTTCAACAACTAAAACCACAGTATTGAAATTTTCAGGGAAACTAAAACCGACTTCAGTACCGGCTTCAATTCGGGCATTCATCATGTTTACAGGAGTAAAGGTTTTGGCAGGCCCTTTAACACCTTTGTATTCGCCTGCAATGATTTCAATTTTACCTTTTCCTGATCCAAGGTCATAAACACCCATTTCACTGTGTGTAATGGCTTGATATCCCGGAGCACTCATTTTTTTGTCGGCAGGCAAATTCACCCACAATTGCACCATTTGAAAGTCTCCACCAGTTTTGCTGAATGATGCTTCGTGGTATTCTTTGTGCAATACACCGGAGGCCGCAGTCATCCATTGTACATCACCTTCACCAATCACACCGCTGTTTCCTGTACTGTCATGATGCGCAACTTTTCCTTTGTATGCAATGGTAACAGTTTCAAAACCTCTGTGCGGATGCACTCCAACTCCTCTGGGCGTTTCTTTTGGAGGAAAGCTGATACGGGAATTGTAATCCATCATAATGAATGGACTCATTCTTTGCATGTTCAGCATTTGATAGCCGGGAACGAAATTGTGTACCCTGAATCCATCGCCTACCATGTGTGGAGCAGGAGGCGGAAAAATGGCTTCAACTTTTTTGGTGCTCATATTGATTGTAATTATTGATACAAAATTACTTCGGATTCAAACTGAGTTGCATTGAACTAGATTAAGAAATGAGTTCGTTTTGATGTTCTATGTTTTAAAGATTAAAACCTTGAGATTGGGTCATTGGAAATCCATGGATTGATTTTTTGAACCACTGTGAATCTTTGAGTGTATGATACTTTTCTATGAATGAAATAGAAATGTACAATTGAAGTATAAACAGTAATTAAGCATAACACTTGTTGCAGACCATAAAAATATCGACCTTTGCAAGCTTGTTTCAAAAGCTCAACTCATATCGCCAGATCGTTTATGACATTTCTAAATTGGCCTTGCCCATTACCATCGGACAATTGGGTTTGGTATTGATGGGTGCATCTGATGTCGTGATGCTGGGCAAATACAACACTTTAGCCATGAGCTCTGCTGGCTTTGGCAATTCTGTGTTTTTTCTCTTTATGTTACTTGGTATCGGTACCATGTATGCAGTTAGCACGATCACTTCAATCGTTGATGGAGAAAACAAACCAGAACAGGCCATTCCTATATTTTTCTCTTCTTTAAAGGTTGCTTTGTTGTTAAGCGTCATATTGATTGGCGTCAATTTATGGATGTGTGAAAACCTCGGTTTTTTCAAGCAATCACCAGAAATGACCAAATTGGGTAAAGAGTATTTGAGTATTGTTACCTGGTCGGTTCCGGCTTTGTTGTTTTTTAATAGTGGTAAACAATTGTTGGATGGATTGAGCCGAACTCAAGCTTCGATGTACATTACCTTTATTGGACTTGCATTGAATATAGTGCTCAATTATGTATTGATATATGGTAAATTAGGCTTTTCAGAAATGGGTTTGACAGGTGCAGCTTGGGCTACAGTGATTTCGAGATTTGCTATGGCATTTATGATGTTGGCAGTGGCTTGGTATCATCCGTTGATGAAAGAACTAAAAAAGAAAACCCATGTGGCAAAATCTTATTTCATGGAAATTTTGAAAATTGGTGTACCGGTTGGATTTACATTTTTCTTTGAAATAGCTGCCTTTTCAATTGCAATGATTTTTGCCGGACAGATATCAAACACACATTCTGCGGCACATCAAATTGCCATCAGTTTGGCTTCTGTTACATATATGTTTGTAACAGGCATTGCTGCTGCAGGTAACATTGTAGTTGGCAACCACTATGGGGCACATGATGCAATTGGCTTACGCAGATCTGGTCTGGCTGCAATACTATTAACCATTGTTATTGAGTCGTTCTTTGCAATGGTGTTTTTACTTTTTAATGATATGTTACCTGAGTTGTACACCTCAGATGCCGAGTTGTTGAGAATGACGCCTTCGCTGGTGATATTAGCTGCATTCTTCCAACTCAGTGATGGTTTGCAAGCAGTTGCTGCCGGAGTCCTGAGAGGTATTAAGGACACTAAAATTTCAAGTGTCATTGCGTTTGTTTCATATTGGCTATTGATGACTCCTGGAGCTTATTATTTGTGTTTTTATACCTCTATGGGCATCAATGGAATTTGGTTAGCCTTTGTACTTGGATTAAGCTTTGCTGCAATTTTATTGCTTTACCGTATTCATAAAAAAAGCAAGGAAATAATTGCTACCAATCGATTTGAAGATTGAGGACAATTGAAACTTTCAAGCACTTTTTTACATGTAAATCATAGGATTTAAATCTCTTATCTTTACATTTGAAAATCATTAATACCTCTACCAAAATGAAAAGTGGAATAATTGTAATGGCACTTGCGCTACTCTCTATTGTTGAAACAAAAGCTCAATTAAAAGATCCTACAATTTCATTTTCAGTTCAACCAACTTTGGGCAACAGACTGATGACATTTAGAAGCAATGTCAGTTCAAGAGTCAAAGATTCTATCAATTCTATGGACAGAATGAGAGATGCTTTAGGTGCTCAAATCATGGTTTCATTTAGCACTTCTCAATCCGCCAGAATTCATTTTGGATTGCAATTTCAAAATTTTGGATATACCCGAAGAAGAGAAAATTACCGGTTTTTGGATACCATTCATCCTGAAATTGGTGTTATGAATGATTTGTCTCAAACAGGTGGAAATTATGCAGATTTCAATTTCAGGTACCATTACATTGCCATCCCATTTTTGTTTTCAAAAGAAATAAAAAGCAAGAGTGTTAAAGAAAGTAAGATGCAGTTTTTAATTGGTGGTTCTATTGCGGCTCTGGTCAATCACGATATTAAAGCACAATTGAGAGGCTTTTCAACGAAAGATGGTAAAGACTTCAGATTAAAAGATGAAGACAATCAAGCCGGTAGGTTCAATGCCAATCTTCAAATCAGTTTCAGGCTCGAAAATCCTTTGTATGGGAAAAATACTTTCATTTTTGTACAACCTGACTTATTTGTGCCGATCTTAAAGGCAAATTACAGCAGCATGAGGGCACAATTGTATGCTTTTGGATTGCAAGTGGGGGTTATGTTTAAATTGGATAAAGACAAGGCTTAAGTATGCGCGCAGTCATTCAAAGAGTTGCCGAAGCTGAGGTGAAAATAGGAGGGGAGATGATTTCGAACATAGGGCAAGGTCTGCTTATTTTATTGGGTATAGAGATTGGAGATGAAACCAAAGACGCAGATTACTTGGTAGGTAAAATAGCCTCTATGCGGATATTCAGCGACGATATGGGTAAAATGAATCTTTCTGTTTCTGATGTCAAAGGTCAATTGTTAGTGGTTTCTCAATTCACATTACACGCTTCAACCATGAAGGGCAATCGACCCTCTTTCATACAATCTGCTCGTCCTGATCAAGCTGTGCCATTGTATGAGTATTTCTGTAAACACTTGAATTCCAGTAGCGGAATAGAAGTAAAAACAGGTGTATTTGGGGCAGACATGAAAGTTAAATTGGTGAACGATGGCCCAGTTACGATACTGATGGATTCGAAGAACCGCGAATAAAGCCATTTTATCGTTTTTTATTGTAATAATTGCTAAAGCTTGTAGTATCTTCGCGGCCGAATTTATGATGATTCAAGTATTAAAGTCGAAGATACACAACGTGAAAATCACTCAAACAGAGCTGAATTACATCGGAAGTATCACCATAGATGAAGATCTATTGGATGCGGCTAATATGATTGAAAATGAGAAAGTCCTGATAGTCAACAACGCGAATGGCGAGAGGTTTGAAACCTATATCATCAAAGGCGAAAGAGGTAGCGGGGTGATCGGATTGAATGGCGCAGCCGCCAGAAGAGGGATGATTGGTGATGAACTCATCATCATCAGCTTCGCAGGAATGGACTTTGAAGCCGCAAAAACCCACAAACCTTGGTTGGTATTCCCCAATAAATTTAATAAACTATAAGTTTGAAACGCAATGAAATCATCAAATATCTCATTTTTGCATCCGTTGGGGTATTGATCATCTATTTCATACAGAAAGATTTTACTTTTGATGATTTCATTACCAATATCAAATTGGCCAAATTGCATTTTGTTTTGGCTTCAACACTTGTTGGTGTCTTAGCTGTTTTTATCAGAGCTCTGCGCTGGCAATTGTTACTCAAGCCCCTTGGCTATGAAACCAAATTGTCTAATGCCTACCATTCAACCATGAGTGGTTATCTGGTTAATCTGGGCATTCCCCGTTCCGGTGAATTTTCGAGATGTGCCATGCTGGCCAAAACCGATAATGTGCCTGTTCAAGTATTGGTGGGTACAGTTTTGAGTGAAAGAGTTCTCGACCTGCTCATGCTTTTGTTGGTTATTTTCGCCAGTGTTTGGGCGCAATTTGATTTGCTTTATGGCTATGTCTACGACAATGTCATTGTTAAATTGAAAGACAATTCTTTGGGAATTGTATTGATCGCAGTTGTTCTGTTAGCCGGATTAATTGTGGCTTTTAAAGCGAAAAAAATATTCAGCCCTGAAACTAAAATAGGTAAAGTATTTCTTGGCTTTTTTGATGGCATTAAAAGTGTTTTCAAACTCAAGCAACCAGTTTTATTCATTGTTTACACCATAGGAATCTGGTTGTGCTATTGGATGATGACCTATTTCATACTCATTGCTTTTGATTTCACCGAACATCTTGGTTTGGCCGGAGGATTGTCCACTTTGGTATTCAGTAGTTTGGGTGTAATAATACCTGCACCGGCTGGATCTGCTACGGTTTACAGTGTATATATTGGTTTGAATCAAATCTATAACATTTCTATTTTGCAAGCCAAAGCTGCAGGCATTGTCATGTTCTTTGCCAACATCATTATGATCATATTTGCAGGTACAATTTCATACGTGATCATGGCAAAACGCACCAAAGTGTAATATGGGACATCATTCACTCATTCAAAATAAAATCTTAGGTCTTGATGAACTTTTACTCAAAGTAAAAACAGATAAAACTTTGGGTAAAAAGATTGTATTTACCAATGGATGCTTCGATATTTTGCACAAAGGTCATGTCGATTACCTCTCTAAAGCCGCTGATAAAGGTGATGCTCTAATTGTAGCTGTAAATACCGATGCTTCAGTAAAACGCCTGGGAAAATCTCCCTCACGCCCCATTCAATCTGAAGATGCAAGAGCTTATTTAATAGCTTCATTGGAAAGTGTTTCATACGTTTTGCTTTTCAACGAAGATACCCCGGCCGAAGTCATTTCTAAAATTGTACCCGATGTGTTGGTGAAAGGTTCGGATTACAAACCTGAAAACATAGTTGGATATGATACCGTGATCAATAATGGGGGAAAGGTTGAAACCATTGATTTTATCGAAGGTTATTCAACAACCGCTATAGAAAATAAAATTAAAAATTCTTAATTGTTTCATTCATTATCAGAATGAAGACAATTTAAAATCTCCCACTCAATCCTAACTGTACAATTGATTTGGCTAAACCAATTTCAGTATACACACCAATGTGATCGGTGAAAAAGTAGCGCATACCCAAAGTGCTTTCTAAGCCTATGACCGAAAAATTTGGCAATTTTAAAGAAGGTGTATAATAGGAATACTCTGAACTCAATACTGGTTTTCCAAACCGCATGCCTAAACCAAGTCCAAAGTAGCAATCAAATTTTGGAAAATTCTCAGGTTTCAAAAAATGCACATTGTAGCGAATGTTGAAAGCCGTATTTCGTCCTTTTATTCTCACATTGTTGGGTACAATAGTGCCTTTATTGGTGTCCAACACATTGTCTACATAACGTATGTCATAAGATGCACTATTGATGTTTAATCCAATCGACATGTGAGGATGAATGCGGTTTTCGTATTTCAAATGAAATGGCCCTGTACCTTTTGCACTGAAGTTGTTGTTGTAATTGTTGAAAATATTGAAAAGAGAAACTGTCATGTTTGGTGCTCCAATCCCCAAACTGATGGTGTGTTTTTGTTCAATTTCATTTGCGATTAAAAAATGAGGCAGAATAGCCAAGATGATCAATAGTTTTTTCATATTCAAAATAGACATCAATTGTGTTGATTGAATTCGACCCTTTTTCCTTTTCCAAATTCAATGATCTTGCCATTCTCCCAGGCAATTTGACCGTTGATCATGGTTCGTTTAATGCTATGGCTAAACGTATGACCTTCAAAAGGACTCCATCCACATTTGTACAATAAGTTTTTTCGATTGACAGTATGTGGTTTTTCCTCAACAAAGACCAAGTCAGCAAAATAGCCTTCTCTTATAAACCCTCTGTCTTTTATTTTGAAAAGTATTGCCGGATTGTGGCACATTTTAGTCACGATTTCTTCCAATGATATTCGGCCATTTTCGTAAAAATCAAACATGGCCTGAACACTGTGCTGCACCAGAGGGCCACCTGAAGGAGCTAAAGCATAAGCCTGTTCTTTTTCTTCAATTGTATGTGGGGCATGATCTGTAGCAATCACATCGATTCTACCCTCAAGCAATGCCTGCCAAATGCCGTCTCTGTCTGCAGGTGTTTTTACCGCCGGGTTCCATTTGATCCAATTGCCTTTTTCTTTGTAATCTTCATTGCTGAACCACAAATGGTGTATACAAGCTTCGGCGGTGATCTTTTTCTTCTCTAAAGGCATGATGTCGAACAAGGCGGTTTCCTTAGCTGTTGAAATGTGCAAAATGTGCAATCTTGTATCGTGTTTTTTTGCCAAACCAACAGCCATACTGCTGCTCAAGTAGCAAGCTTCTTCACTTCTGATCAAATGGTGCTGTTCTGCACTCAGTTTGTCGCCGTATTCAGCTTGAAATTTAGCCATATTGTTTAAGACTGTGTGCTCGTCTTCGCAATGGGTAGCAATGAGCAAAGGGGAGTTGGCAAATATTCTTTCAAGGATATTTGGATCATCTACCAACATATTACCGGTACTGCTACCCATAAATATTTTTATTCCACAAACACTGGATCCGTCCGTGCGCATCACTTCTTCATAGTTGTTATTGGTTGTGCCCATAAAAAATGAAAAATTGGCCAAAGATGCATTGGCGGCAATTTCAAATTTTTCTTCCAATAACTCTTGTGTGGTCGATTGAGGTTTGGTATTTGGCATTTCAAAAAAAGTGGTCACCCCACCCGCTACAGCAGCCCTGCTTTCCGTATAAATTGTGGCTTTATGGGTAAGTCCTGGTTCTCTGAAGTGAACCTGGTCGTCTATGGCGCCAGGCATCACATACATGCCTTCTGCATCTATGACATGTGAATTCTTTTCAGTAATTGAAGAAGCAATTTTTTCGATTCTTCCATTGCGAATCATCAAGTCTGAAACAACGATCTTTCCTTCATTGATGAGCTTAGCATTCTTTACCACATACGATTTCATAGGGACAAATTTATAGCATGAGTCCCATTTTTGAAGCATTAAATTGTAAAATTCAAAAATCTTAGACCTTTAAAATTGTTCATTTGCTCAAAGATTTATGATTATTTTGCCAACATTATTAAATGAATCAACCAATTAAGCTGATATTGAAATTGTTTGCTCTGGCCATTTTGATCAAATTGCTTATTCCGGTAGCAGGAATGCTTTTGTTTAAATTGGGTCTATTGAATCCCCCTCAACATAAAATCTTATTCAGGGACTTTAATTTAGTGCATTGCATCATGAGTTATTTCAATTCTGATTCCGGTTGGTACCGCGCCATCACTTTGTATCATTACGACCAAATTCCAATTTCAGAATCCTCGGGTTGGAGCTCGCCAAATGCACATTTTGCCTTTTTCCCGCTTTTCCCTTTTTTAATTGGTTTGTTGATGAGGTTAAGTGGGGTAGATTTTTATTGGGCAGCCTTTGGTGTCAATTTGATAACACTGTTCTTTTTGATCAGAATTTGGGTCAAATATCTTTACTCTAAAGGATTTGAAACACAAACGGTCTTCAGGTTGTCTCTTTTGTTACTGATATTTCCGTTCTCCTTACACCTGTATTTTATTTATACAGAATCATTGTATTTACTTTTTCTCATTCATGTGTTTTATCATGCCGAAAATAAACAATGGTTCAAAGTTGCACTTTTCGCTTCATTAATGGTATTGACCCGTCCAAATGGTATCATGGTTTTAATTCCGATAGCAGTGATACTTTTTGAACAGGTATGGCAGGCAGATAGATCAGGTTTCCTGCAAAAAATAAAAACCATTCCTTTGTCAGTTTTGTTCTTGGTCATGGTGCCTTTGACTTTAGTTACATGGATGTGGTATCAGTATCATGTAACAGGCGATCCATTGATGTTTTCACATGCACAGGCTTTTTGGCACAAAGAGTGGATGTTCCCTTTGAATGCTTTGTTCAGATTGGGCTTTTGGGACCAACAATACATGTCTGTTTTGGTTGTGATCGTCATGCTGTTTGCTCTATATGCCGGACGCAAATGGAACAATTCATACAGGGTTTTGGTATGGACCGGAATACTTTTACCCTTGTCTGCCGGATCAGTTATAAGCATGAGCCGATACATGTCGGTACTTTTTCCATTTTACATCTCTATGTCCACTTGGGTCAAATCGCGTTATTACCCTATACTTATTATTGTTTGCATTTTGGGTCAATTGATGAGCATCAAATGGTGGTTTGAAGATGCTGCCATAATGTATTGATACTGTTTGAAAACAATTACCTTTGAACTATGATTCTTCAACAAAGTATGGAAATGGACAAAAGCATGTTGGTGCTCATCGTTATTTGTTTGCTGTTGCCACCGGTTTATTTCATCACTGCTTATTTTATAAAACTCTTCAAAGACCGTCGAAAACCCTAAAGCTCAGGCTTTCCAATTCTTTAACAAACACTGTTTTTCCTGTTAGGTGTAAAGGAAATATTGCCTAAATTCGCAGGCTGAAATGAACCAGGAAGAACTGTTTAAAAACGTAACCTCGCATTGCAAAGAATATGGTTTTATCTTTCAATCGAGCGAGATATATGACGGATTGAGCGCCGTATATGATTATGGCCAAATGGGAGCCGAATTGAAAAAAAATCTGCGTGATTTTTGGTGGAAAAGCATGGTTCAAATGCATCAGAACATTGTGGGTATCGATGCCGCAATTTTCATGCACCCAACAACTTGGAAAGCCAGTGGTCACGTCGATGCTTTCAATGATCCATTGATCGACAACAAAGACAGTAAAAAACGTTACAGAGCCGATGTTCTCATTGAGGACCACATGGCCAAAATAGTTGCAAAAGCGGATAAAGAAGTTGAAAAAGCCGCCAAACGATTTGGTGAAACTTTCGACGAAACCTTATACAGACAAACCAATCCAAGGGTATTGGAATACCTCAACAAAGCTGCAGACATTGAAAAACGATTCAAAGAAGCTTTAGAAGCCAATAACCTCGATGAGGTTAGACAGATCATCGTCGACTGCGAAATTGTTTGCCCAATCTCCGGAACCAAGAACTGGACCGAAGTACGTCAATTCAATTTGATGTTCTCTACTCAAATGGGATCTGTATCAGAAGATTCAGGTACCATATACCTGCGTCCTGAAACTGCTCAAGGAATATTCGTCAACTTCCTCAATGTGCAAAAAACCGGCAGAATGAAAATTCCTTTCGGAATTGCTCAAACCGGAAAAGCATTCAGAAATGAAATCGTTGCAAGACAGTTCATTTTCCGTATGCGCGAATTCGAACAAATGGAAATGCAATTTTTTGTTCGTCCGGGTACAGAAATGACCTGGTATGAGTACTGGAAAACAGCCCGTATGAAATGGCACCGTGCTCTTGGATTTGCTGACAATAAACACAAGTTTCACGACCACATCAAATTGGCTCATTATGCCAATGCTGCCTGCGATATTGAATTTGAATTTCCTTTTGGATTCAAAGAATTGGAGGGCATTCACAGTCGTACCGATTACGATTTGAAACGCCATGAAGAATTCAGTGGTAAAAAATTGCAATACTTTGATCCCGAACTCAATGAAAGTTATGTGCCTTATGTGGTAGAAACTTCCATAGGTTTGGACAGACTTTTCTTGGCTGTGATGTCTGAAGCGTACAAAGAAGAAAAATTAGAAGACGGAACTTCTCGTGTGGTTTTGAAATTGCCTTATGCTTTGGCTCCTGTAAAAGTGGCCATATTGCCATTGGTGAACAAAGATGGTTTGACTGAAAAAGCAGACGAAATTGTCAATATGCTGAAATACGATCTGTCAGTGTCTACCGAAGAAAAAGATTCTATTGGAAAACGTTATAGAAGGATGGATGCCATTGGTACTCCATATTGTGTGACAGTTGATTATGAATCTTTAGAAAATGGCACCGTTACAGTCCGCAACAGAGACAATATGGAACAAGTGAGGGTAAAAATAGATGAGTTGAAAGCTTATCTGATGCCTTCATTATCTGTATCTTCATTGTTGGAAAAATGCTGATGTGAGTTTCTTGGTTAAAACCTATCCATAATTTTATATTGATTTGAAATCCCATTATGTTAGCGGATTTCATGTACCCCGATCTGATTGAAGTTGGTTGCGACGAAGCCGGCAGAGGCTGTTTGGCAGGACCTGTCTTTGCTGCTGCTGTGATCATTCCAAAGGGTGTAAACATAGAAGGACTCAATGATTCGAAACAATTAAGTGAAAAAAGTCGCAATGAACTCCGATTGGAAATTGAATCCAAATGCATTTGGAAAGTTGCTGCAATTACTCCTCAGGAAATAGACAAGATCAATATCCTCAATGCATCCATAAAAGCCATGCATGTGGCCATGAGAAACCTGGGTCACGAGTTTGAACACATATTGATAGATGGAAATCGATTTAAAAAATACGATGATATTAAATACACCACAGTTGTAAAAGGCGATGGTAAATTTAAATCCATAGCAGCGGCATCTATTTTGGCCAAAACACATAGAGATGAATACATGGAGAATTTGGCCTTAAAATTTCCTCATTACGCCTGGGAAAAGAACAAAGGTTA
Organism: Bacteroidia bacterium; assembly: GCA_036405075.1. Classification (GTDB taxonomy): domain Bacteria; phylum Bacteroidota; class Bacteroidia; order NS11-12g; family UBA955; genus JABMMZ01. The sequence continues at coordinate 17,147 of DASWYG010000353.1, forward strand.
TCCAACCAAGGTTCACAGAGATGCTATCAGAAATCACGGTAGCACTGAGCATCACAGAATGAGCTTTACCTTATTACCGGCTCAAATGAGCCTATTTTGATCGGGCTTAAAAGATCATGGTGATGCCACCAACGATGTTGAAACCATACACAGGGTAATTGTTCCAACGCATATAACGGGTACCTAAAATATTGTTTGCTTGAACAAATACAGATAGTTTTTTCTTGAAGCGGTAATCTATACCCGCAGAGATGTCGTAAAGTGCTTTCAGCGTACTGGATTTATATGTTTTATCGTCCATACCGGTTCTTGCTTTTTGAACACCCATGGCCAAGATATCGAAGTGAGGGTAAACCTTATTGGCAATATTGAACTTCATATTCAATTTGCCATCTATACTAGGCATTTGCCAGGCTTCGGGTTCATCATCTGAGCCATAGTTATAGAAATTACCCAATAACCCAATGCGAACTGATTCGCTGAAACTGTAATTGAATGCACCCGCAAATTTGAGTACATTGAATTGTCTGTATTTGACACCAAAAGAATTCAATGAATCTCCACTGGTGACAAAAATTGGCATGTTTGAATTGTCTGAGTAACTGAGTTCAAACATTGCATCAGCACTTGGACTGATTTTGGTGTTTATGCCAACATAAGACTTAATGTTTTCATATTGATTGTACAACTCGTATTGAGTAGCCCAAGGATTGGTGTTGATGATGTTTCTAAGACTTTGTTTTTGATATCTTCCATCGATACCTGCATACAATTCAGCAATATTAGGAATGATTGGATAGCTGCCTTTCAATACCAAATTGACAAAAGGAATGGCAGAATCATTGCCATTGAAAAATACAGTGGTGTTGAATCCACCGGAAAGTTTCATGCCCTCATATTCGAAATCAAATCGAGGATCAAAAGTAATGAACAAACGTTTGATGATTTTTTGAGTGTCATTTTTAAAGGTATTGTAATCAATACCAATAACAGCACTTAACTGCGGATTTTTGAAATCATTAAAATTTTTGATGTTGCCATACAATTTGGAACTCAATGCATATTGTGTTTCATTGGCATTGCCAATTTTGAAATTATAGAAATTGAATTGGGTCCTGTGTTTTAGT
>DASWYG010000354.1:0-3347 GCA_036405075.1 Bacteroidia bacterium
TCTATACCTTTTAAATATTGTTCTTTCATCAATTGTGTAGCATCTGTATTTGACAATGAACCGGAAATTTCCTCCTGTAACTTGAATGACATGAACAAATTGTTCCGATTGGAAGGAATATAGACATGCTTTTCCATCAAATCATTGTTGTCGTGATTTAGAAAATCATCCGCTAAATCACTGTGACTAATGGAGTGAATTTTAAACATCTGCATAGCTTTCTTATTTTGCACATAGGCATAGTCATCTGACTCATAGGTCACTTTAATTTTCCCACCTGAAGGCAATTGTATTTCGGACAAAGACCAAGCACTCACGTATTGATCTGTTAAACTCTTATCTTGATCCACGTATGGGTATTCAGAAGTATGGAGTACACCATCATACTTGAAAGAACCACCCACGTTGGGCTTATAATTTCCCCAACGATCATAAGCTTTCATGTTGTAATTCGGATTGAAAGCATTATAAGTAAAAGTATAAGGAGAGAATTTAGCTTTGTATGAATTTCCATAAGTGTAATAAATCTGCTTCAAAGTCAATTTACCTTCTGTATTTGTATTGACTTTGTTATTTTTATTGTTTGGAATCCCTTTACACAGACTGTAATCATATTCGAAATGAACTTCCTTTATTGGTACTGCTGTCAAAGGATTTGCATCATACTCTGACTTTGAATACAGGCTTATTTTTCTGAGTAAATGCATAGAGATAGCATTTTTACCAAATCCACCATCTCTATTTTCCACTCCATAAGCATCATTTCTGGATTCCGTTGTAAATATTGCAACTGTGTTTTTAGAAATAATCTTCTCCAAGTACCAAATTTCCTTTTCACCGTATTGATAGTTGCCCATATCATCAGTATTATCAGATTTCATACCCTCATTATAATTGGCTTGATATTGCTCAAATGGCACTCTCCATTTATATGGTTTGGCCAATTTTTTATACTCAAACAAAGTATAGTTTCCAAGATCTCCTTCACTTGGCCCTCTTATACCATCTATATCAGTATATTCTGGAGATACTACAGCTGTTAGCAAATATGAATGTGCATAAGCTGGAGTTCTTTCCGAATTATAATAATGATTAATGCCTTTGTTATTTTGTGTCGTATTATCTCCTTTGTAATAACGAATCAATCCCTTTTCATCATTTCTAAATGAAGTTGGGAAATAAGAATTTTTTATATCCCAGAAATTTCCACCTGATCCCAAGGCAAATGTTGTTTGCTCTTGAAAATGGTTATAAGCAGGTATGCCATAGTAATATCTTACCCCATCTGTCCTTATCACCGATACTTCGGAAATATGATGATCGGGTGCCGCATACATTTTGTTTGAATAATCATTCAAGGCGTATTTTGACAACTCTCCTCTAGTTAAATATGACAACACCTGACCTTTTTTAACCCTTTTTTTACGATACAATTGGTCCGACATTGCGTATGAATTACCATCTTTATCTATAAATTCACTCTTTGCATAGGTATTTCTACCTGCCTTTTCTAATCCTATTCGAATTGCTTTTGATTTTTGAAATTTATCTGAAAAGTCACTTTCGTCATCTACTGACAATTCACCAGTTTGCTTAAAATAAACAGGTTCATACGCACCCTCAGAATTATCAATTCCACTCCTAAATTTAAGCTTTGAATTGGTCAAATTCTGATCCTCCCAAACATTACTTTGTGTGTTTGTATAATTGACATGAACATCTAGTCCTATTTTGAATAAATTACCACCAGCAGCTTCTCCGCCTAACGAACCTCCAGTACTGGTATTCTTGTGAACAGGTTCAGCAACATATCCAATATCACTCCTAAAAGGACGAAATGCTCCACCAACTCCATGACCATTAATACTTAAAATATCGTACGTGTAATTAGTAAGAGGAAGATTTGATGTATTAACATTAAATGATCCATCCTTTTCTCTGTTATAATCCATTAAACTTGAATTTGATTGATCATTGACAGAGGTATTCTGAAGATTTAAATAACCATATGCAGGATTTTTTATTATTTTATCTTTTAATTTTTGAACACTATAAAATCCACTTAAATTAGCGGTTGCATCTGCACCAAAAAAATCAACTCCAAATTTTGCTGAAAATGTTAAAGAGTAATTTACCATTGGATTTTCACCAACTGGCGAATAATCATTGGTTCCAAACTGTATACTAGATCCTAATCCACCAGACAAAATATCTCCTTCTGCCTTTGAATTAAAACTTGAAAACCCCCCTTTACCTCCATACGCAGATGCCATGGATTTTGAAGTAGAACTTGTTTTATCTCTTTCATTTGTTGATTCTGCCTCTATGGTCAGTTGGCTTAAACCTGATCTACTGTTAAATGAAGTACCAATTCCCAATCCAAGATATTTATCCCTGTCTGCACTTTCATTGATTCTCTTTTGAAAAGATATAGTTGGGCTAATGGTCAATCCATTCTCTGAAGAAGAAGTTATTCCTAGCCCTGCATTTAACTTCCCTTTCGAACGATTGCCTGCTGAATATGCAGCATTTATACTTTGCTCCATACCTATTCCATTATAATTATTGTAGGTAATCCCCAACCCTAATTGTACTTGAAGGTCATCAATATTAAATCCGAAAAGTTCACTACCTAGTTTTCCTGTAAAACCAATTGTAGTATTTGGTTTAATGTTGACTTCTTTTGTAATCTCATCACCATTGAAATCATCAGGCAGACCTCTCATATTTCTATTAATAACACCTGCATTTAAATTCCAACCTAAACCAACCCAACTGGCTTCTGCATCTGTACTAATTCCTGAATTGTAAACCATATTTATAGGATAACCATCAATATCAAGAATTGGTAAATTATAGCTAAAATCTCCAGTAAATGGATCTATCATATCATTAGAACCAATTGCTTGAAATCCCTGTACTTCAGGTTGACTTGGTCCGCCGGTCAATGCCAACAAATCTGCAGGCACTATCTGAATCAAAAAGACCAATAACAGCCCTATTGATATTGGGCGTTTTTTCCTATGGATTGAATTTATTATTCTCATAAATTAGATTTTTAGCTTTAATTTAATTTCACCGTTTTCAAAATAATCATCGTAAAAATTGAAGGTTAAGTTCTCTTCTGGTATCTTATTGAATACCAGAAAAAATCTGGCAACATTGCTTTTTCCAAAATTTCTGTCAAAAATTGAATTGATACAATTATAAGTTTTTGAATTTCCCTTTATAATGACATAATCTTTAATCAAAAAAGACAAAAAGTTCACCCTTTGATTTAAGTTATCGAATTTAACACTTGGATATTCGGTAATATCCGAAAAATTCTCTGTAACTATATCCAAATA
>DASWYG010000355.1:0-3103 GCA_036405075.1 Bacteroidia bacterium
GTATATTCCATGCCTTTCATCACATAACCAAAAACAGTGTAATTGTTATCTAAACTTGCAGTTCCTGAAGTACTAACACTGATGTAGAATTGTGATCCGCTTGATGCCTTAGCCGGGTTATTGGTTCTGGCAGCAGCCAATACACCTCTCATGTGTTTGATGGTGTCTGAGATTTCAGCAGGAATGGTATAGTTAGGACCGCCTGTTCCATCATTGGTGGTATCTGCATCTTTCGAATTGGGATCACCACCTTGAATCATGAAATTAGGAATGACTCTGTGAAAAGTGCTAGAATTGAAATAACCTTCATTGGCTAACTTCAGAAAGTTGGCCCTGTGCAAAGGCGTTGCTTTATACAGCCAAATGTACATATTGCCATAAGGAGTTTGCAATTCTATAATCTCCTCTTTGGGAGCATCTTCAGTTTTAGGTGTTGTTACATTTGATTTACATGAAGTAAAAAAAACAACAGCTAAAAAGATGATTAGAATGTTTTTCATTATTTTGTTTTTGAAAGGACAGAAGTGCTTTTGATTTTGATGTCTGCATTTGGACGGTCATTTCTGTCCACTTTAGCAGCAGCAATTTTATCAACTGTTTCAAGACCTGTGATCACTTCACCAAAAACGGTATAGTTGCCGTCTAAGAAATTCGCATCTGCATGACAGATGTAGAATTGACAACCACTGCTGGCTTTCATTGGGTTTACTTCATCACCTTGTCTTGCAGCAGCCAGAGCGCCGCGTTTGTGTCTGAATTTAGAATTGAATTCAGCTGGAACAGTGTAGCCTGCATCGCCAGCACCTAACATAGCGCCCGGAGCAGCATTTTTACTTGTAGGGTCGCCACCTTGAATCATGAATCCTGAAATAACTCTGTGAAACAACAAGTTGTCATAGAAGTTAGAAGAACACAATTTGAGGAAATTGGCTTTGTGCAATGGGGTTTCTTTGTAAAGTCTCACTTTAATGTCGCCCATACTGGTTTTGATCAAAACTGTGTCGTCTTTGCTCACATCAGTTTGTTTAGAGGAGTCGGCAGGTTGACTGGTTTCAGCTGCCGGAACAGCCATTGGTTCAGTTGCTGCAATTGCAGTAGTGTCAGTGTTGTTGTCTGAACTGCTTTCAGTGTTGTTGCATGTAGCAGATGCCAACAGCACCGCTATGCCAAAAATGAAGAATGGTTTAATATTAAGTTTCATAAAATTTGTTCGTTTATAAAATATTCAATGATGTGTTCTCTGATATAGGTTTCTTGTTCCAATAAGCTCATGTCCGGCAGTGGAAGTTTTAGTTCCCAATGCGGCCAGCCATCTTCATCAGTCCCTTTCAATTCGTAATGGCCGGAGTAACTCAATAATTTGCAGGTAGCAATGTGCATCAAAGAGACTTTATCGTCTTTTTTAAATGGTTTTTCTTGTAAATGGCCCAATTCACGCATACCGATAATGAACAATATGGCATCCATATTGGGCTTTTTCCCAAACCTTTCGGTCAGGAAATTGACAATGTCCTGCCAAATTTCTTTTCGGTCTTTAACTTGTTCTGGGTTCATTTTTTTGGAAACCTCATTTTATAGGAGTGATCTACTTTTCCTAAACTGATGTTGTTGAGCTTACCTTTCAAAAGGTTGCGCTTTAATGGATTGATATGATCAACAAATAACTTACCCTCTATGTGGTCGTATTCATGCTGAATGATTCTTGCCGCCATGCCACTGAATGATTTTTCATGTTGCTTGAAGTTTTCATCCATGTATCTGATGGTTAAATCCGGTTTTCTCATGACACCTTCTCTAATACCCGGAATGCTTAAACAGCCCTCTTCGTATTTCCAAGGTTCGCCTTTTTCATCGATGATCTGAGGATTGATAAAAGTTTGTTTGAAACCTTCCGGTTCTATGCCTTCTATGGGACTGCCATCAATGACAAATAAACGGATGGCTAAACCAATTTGAGGTGCAGCTAATCCGATACCATCACTGTTGTACATGGTCTCATACATATTGTCAATTAGTTCTTTGAGCTCCGGATAGTCGGGAGTAATCTCTTCGCCTTTTTTTCTCAGTACCGGACTGCCGTATGCGTATATGGGTAAAATCATCTGGATTCTAAATAAGTTTGCAAAATTAATGCAGCAGCCACTGTATCCACAAGTTTTTTATTCCTTCTGTCAGATTTTTTATAACCAGCCTCTATCAAAACTTGTTTTGCCATCCTGCTGGTCAATCTTTCATCGATCATTACAATTGGGATGTTTGGAAACAATTTGATCAATTCTTCTCTGAAAGCTTCAACTGGTTTTGTAGCATCTGTTTCTCCACCATCCATGTTCATAGGCTGTCCCAAAACAATGGTTTCCACTTGTTCTTTGATCATATAAGCCTTCAAATATTCCACGATCTTTTTATTGTCTATAGTTTCAAGTGGTTTTGCAAACATTTGCAATGGGTCTGTAACTGCCAAACCAACCCGCCTCATGCCATAATCTATTGAGAGTATTCTGCCCATTTTTAAAAACCGCAATTTCAGTGTTTTAATCAGTAAAAACAATTATTTTCGCGCAATCATGGAATTAGTCAATGGAAGATATTATCAGGATGGAGTCGATTTGCTCGATTTAATTGACAGCTACGGCTCACCACTTTATGTGTACAGTGCAGAAACAATGAAAGCTCAGCATGCCAAGCTAAGTAAGGCATTTCCGGGTGTGAAGTTGGGTTTACATTATGCATGTAAGGCTCTGTCAAATCTTACCGTATTGAGGTACATGAAACAATTGGGAACCGGACTGGATGCAGTTTCAATTCAGGAAGTGATGTTGGGTCTGAAGGCCGGATTTACACCAGATGAAATTCTTTACACGCCCAATGGTGTCAGTATGGAAGAAATAGAAATGGCCGTTGCTGAAGGTGTTAAGATCAACATCGATAACATTTCAATCCTCGAACAATTTGGTGCAAAATACGGCAACAAAGTACCGGTTTGTATCCGCGTCAATCCTCATATTCTTGCCGGAGGTAATCATAAGATCTCCACTGGTCATATCGACTCAAAATTTGGTATTTCTTATTATCAATTGCGTCATGTGAGCAGGGTAGTGAA
>DASWYG010000356.1:0-10017 GCA_036405075.1 Bacteroidia bacterium
TTGATTAAAAAAGGAATCAGAAAGCAACTGACCTTCCAAGTTGTACAATTGCCAATTACCGGGAATGTTATCAAAACTCCAATCATAATCATCATTGTCATCAAAAGTATCTTCTCTATTGATTATTGGAGGGTAATCCATTTCCTTTTTCACCCATAAGATTTGGTGTTCAAGGTCTGGTTCAGTCACCGCAGCGAACAAAGTGTCTGCAATTATGTTGCCTTTTAGGTCTATTATGCCTGAATGATTAGAGGTTGTAACAATGTGATAAAATCCATTTATGAGATCATTGTAGCTCGACACATTTGGGCTTTTCAATATGGCCGGTGTATCCGAATTTGAACTACTTGAAAGGATTGTTTTAAATGAGACGAAAGACTTTCCGCTCAATTCTGAATGAATCGTTCCAAATAAACATAAAAGGATTATGAAATTGAATTTCATCGAACGAATTTAAGCAAGGATTTGATGTTATTGCAATTAAATTTCAATTTGCAATCCATCATAAGCCAATTGCATACCATCGGGCAAGCTGCTGTTAACATCATTGTGCAACCCCAATTGGTGACTGATGTGTGTGAAGTAAGCCGTTGGCACTTCAAGCTCTTTTACCAAAGCAATGGCTTCATCGAGTGTGTAATGGCTGATGTGTTTTTCTTTTCTAAGAGCATTTAAGACCAAGACCCTGGAACCTTTGATTTTTTCTTTTTCAGTTTCAGAGATAAAATTCGCATCGGTGATGTAAGTAAAATCTCCAACTCTGAAACCCAATACCGGTAATTTATAATGCAGTACTTCTATTGGAATAAATGTGGTTCCAAAGACGTCAAAAGAGTGGTCCTTATCAATGGTATGAAGGTTAATTTCAGGAATACCGGGGTATTTAAAATCAGAAAAAATGTATTGGTATTCGCGTCTCAAAGCCACTTGAACCTGTTCAGAGGCAAACACATCAATGGCTTTATTTTGAGTATAATTATAGGCCCTGATATCGTCCATACCTGCGATATGGTCTTTGTGTTCATGGGTAAAGATCAGTGCATCCAGAGTTCGGGTATCTGTTCTCAGCATTTGTTGTCTGAAATCAGGGCCACTGTCTATCACAAAGCACTTGCTTTCAGATTCAATTTTAATGCTACTTCTTAAACGTTTGTTGAGAGGATCGGTGCTGGTGCAAACTGCGCATCTACAGCCAATCAATGGCACACCTTGAGAGGTTCCTGTTCCTAAAAAAGTAACTTTAATGGGCATTAAAATTCTTCTTCTTCGGCGGCGCCAAAAGTTTCGCCAAATTCATCACTTTCTTCTTCATCTTCTCCTTCCTGACCGAAGCCTTCTTCATCAAAGTCTTCATCTACCATAGGAGCATGTTTACTCACCAATTTGTTTGCAATTTCATCAAACTCGGTTTCATCAACGATTTTGAATCGTCCAACACCTTCATTTTGTTTGGGAGCTTTACCAACGGATCTGAAAACGAAAGGATAAGAAATGCCTTTCACATCGTTTTGTATGCTTTGCAATTCAACATTGAGTGTCCAATGTTCATTGAAATCGGTGATGTATATGAATTTTTGGTGAGGGTCGTTTACAAAATCCTTCAATTTGGCTTCAGACATTTTCAATTTACCGTTCTCATTGAAACTAATTTCTTTGCCTTTTCTCCAGTTGTCGTCTGAGCAGAAGAACGAGCTGGGCATATCTTTCTTAAAGCCGATGGAATCGAGGACTACATTGTGAAATTCGAGGAATGTTGCAGACGGTGTGATATCAATGACACGGTTAATGTCTTCCTCTTCTTCGAACCATACTTTAAAACGGTATATCATAAACGGTGCAAATGTAAATTATATTTTTATTTTTTCCTTTATCCCCTTTTCTTTTGACAGAATTCTGAGAAATTGCATTGAAGCCTGTATTGAATCTTCCACTACCCCATCGAGAATCGCTTGTTTGACGGCATTTAGTTAGAAATATTCTCAAAGAAAACAGTGTTTTTAAAATTTCAAGAGACAAAAGTCAAAAAATCGTATTGACAATTTTTGACAGAGCTTGTTCAGGAAAGCTTCTTTTTTTCCAATTCAGTAAATTTAATTTTCAAATTTTGATATTTTTTAATATATGTTTCTTTAATCTCACGTTCAAGACTAAGCAATTCTTCCAACGCTTTAATTGTAACGTCCTTGCTATTAATGGTAAGTTCAAATTGTTTAATTGTCTGCTCTGTAAAAAAACTGATTTGCCCTTCATCGTGCAGCAATATGGCATTGCTATTATCTACCAATTCATGAAAATCCACTTCTAGAATTTCAGATAATAGGGGCAATTTGTCATAGTAATTGATTCTATATCCATTTAGTATTTTAGAAAACTCTCCTTCTGAAACGCCAATACGTGAAGCCACATAAGACATTTTAAGGTTTTTTTGTTTGATTAACCTTCTTATATTAGATAGAATCCAGTCATTTAACATATTTAACTTCAAATATGTTAAAAATAATCCAATCTTTTTTAACAAAAATATTTCCTTTATTTGGAAATATTATTTCCTTTGATATAAAATTCATTCAAAATAAATTTGAATTATTGATGAAATGAGACTGGTACCACTCAATTTCTGATAGCCTGAAAGCTGAAAAAGGTAAGAGTAAGCAAAACAATTTATTACAACTAAAAATGAAATTAAAATCTGTTAAATTCTTATTACTTGGTGCAATACTTTCCATTTACTCAGAAAGTCAAGCCGCCAAAATTTTAACTCGAAAAACCGAAAATGGTGGAAAAAATGGTTACAATTCTGTAGAAAGAAGCAGATGTTCCGTGGTTCATCCAAATGGTCAAATAGAATATGGGTATTGTATCAATTGTAAAGATCCAGGAAGAGAACAATGTCCGACACAAATTGCTTTTATTCCAATACCTGTAAGCATTTATGATCAGGCAGATATAGAACAAGGCAATTTGGGTTTAATTTATGCACTAGCTCAAATCAGCAATGGTAACTTTACGGGAAGTTATAATTACAACTTTACAGATTCCGAAGGCAAGATCAGGAGTTATTTGCTGACATGGAATTACTCAGAAGACGAGAATGGAGAAAACATCAACAGTTTAATTGAAGTTGAAAGAACCAACTAGAACTAGAACACATCTCACAAGAGGCAAAAGTGTAAGAAAGCACTTTTGCCTTTATCAATATAATACTAATGAGAACATTACTTTTACTTGCAATTGTCACACAACTTACACTTAATGGCACAGCTCAGATCTACACCCCACAATCACATTTTGACAAAAATGATCTTGTAATGAAAAAATGTAAGGATCATGTTGTCTTACTTGATTTAACAAAGTCAGTTGATTCCATACACTTTGAAATCATTGATCAGAACTTAAACTTTCGAAAATCAATTTCAATTTTAAATCAATTCAACACCCAAAATTCAGATATTGTAGATTTTGATTTTTTTGAGCTAAACGGTTTTTGCAACTTGGTGATACTTCTTAAAAACAATACCTTTTTATATTTTAACGAGAAATTTCAATTGAAAAAACATGAATTAAAAAGTGAAGTAGTTTTCTCTGACATTAAGTTCAAAACCAATCATTCGGTATTGCTGTATAACAGATATTTTAATTCGAGAATAGGGAATAAATCAAGTCTGGTGATTGAGTTTGATATGCTCAGCAAGCAACAAAAGCCGATATTCTTTACTGAAAAAGTAAAATGCAGTTTACTAAACGTAAACAGTTATCAAAAATTTGTAGATGTATCGGATAAATACATTGTAACTTCAATGCCATTTGAATTCAGCTTTTATGTAACCGATATCCAAAGCAATGTTACTGTTTACAATCGAATAAAGGGATCAAGTAAAACAATCATTGACAGTTTGGAAAATTTATCGAAAGAGTATCGCATTTTCAGAAATGCAGAAAACTTGAATGAAGCACAAAAACTAGATGATAAAATTTCAAGACCTATTGGGACATATATTGATTGTGATTCACTTTATATACTTTACAAAGAGAGAAACGATTCCTTTTCCGAGGAAGGACTAGACGTATTCAATGTCAATGTCTATAAGTTTTTAATTACTAAAAATATGACTTTAACATTAACAGATGGTTTCAAAACAGGATACTATATGATTGGAAAAATAAACGAAACCCTGGACATTTGTAAAACAACTATCAATATGAACAACCCACCTTTTGATAATGTATTTAGTCAAGCACTTATTTTAAATGGGGGTTTATATTTTATTGATAACCTCGATGACTCTAAAATCGGGAACAATGAAAACTATCATGGTTTTACAATTGCTTTGTGTACCAGTGTCAATGCGAAACTCATTAGACACAAATTAAAGAAATGATCAATTGATTGAATCGTCTTTTATCTATAACACTATCTTTTTCCTAAATTGGCTATGTCGATTATGATAACGGATGGATCATATTGATTTTTTTTGTCTTCGCCAGCTCTTTTAGAAACAACATTGCAGCTTCAAAACTATCTTCCACTACCCCATCCAGAATCGCTTGTTTGACGGCATTTTTGAGAAATCCAATGTCTTTGGGGTCAGTGATTTCAAATGTTTCCATGATGTCATTTCCTGAAACCGGCGGTTGCCAGTTTCTGAGATGGTCTTTTTCAGCCACATTTTTGATCTTTTCCTCAACCAAAGCAAAGTTCTTCTTGATGCGTTCTACTTTCGCTTCATTTTTACTGGTGATATCGCTTTTACACAGCATCATCAATGCATCTATGTCTTCACCGACTTCCATCATTAACCTTCTGACAGCACTGTCAGTAACCTTCTCTGAAGATAGGACGATGGGGCGCAAATGCAAAAGCACCAATTTTTGAACAAATTTCATTTTTTCATTCAGGGGTAATTTCAGTCTGGTAAAAATTGGTTTAACCATTCTGCTGCCTCTGTCTTCGTGACCATGAAATGTCCATCCTATACCGGGTTCAAATTTCTTAGTTGCTGGTTTTGCTATATCGTGTAGGATTGCAGCCCATCTTAACCACAGATCATCGCTCATGACAGCCAAATTGTCGAGCACTTTGATGGTGTGATAAAAATTGTCTTTATGACTTAAACCATTAATGGTTTCAACACCGTATAAAGCAGCCATTTCAGGGAATATCAAATGGAGCAAACCGGTGTCAAACAAGTATTCGAAACCAATACTAGGAACAGGTGAAAGTATGATCTTATTGAGTTCTTCAGTAATTCGTTCCTTGGAGATGATGTTGATTCTCTCTTTATTTCGCTCTATGCCCTCAAAGGTTTTTTCTTCAATTTTAAATCCCAATTGTGAGGCAAACCGTATGGCTCTCATCATCCTTAGCGGGTCGTCGCTAAATGTTGTATCAGGATCCATTGGTGTTCGGATGATCTGAGCATCAAGATCATCCAAGCCGTTGAACGGATCAATGAGTTGGCCAAAAGAACTTGAATTCAATGAAATACCGAGTGCATTGATGGTTAAATCTCTTCTCTCCTGATCGTCCTTAAGGGTACCATCTTCGACCAAGGGTTTTCTGCTGTCTCTTCTGTAACTTTCTTTCCTTGCCCCTACAAATTCTATGATCAGATCTTTATAAATGATTTGTGCTGTACCAAAGTTCACAAAGAAACTGAATTTAACATCCTTTAAATGAGCTGCAACAGAGCGGGCGAAGTCAATGCCTTTACCAATTACCACTATGTCTATGTCTTTGCTATCGCGACCTAAGAATATATCTCTGACAAACCCACCTATTAAATAGGTTTCTAAACCCGACTCATCAGCTAAAGCTCCAATTTTTTTAAAAAGAGCTTCGTGATGTGAAAAAAGATTGGGTTCAGGGAAATTCATCCTGCAAAACTAAAGAAAGTCTGTTTGATAATAAAGACAAGGCACAACAGATTCATCCACATTCGTCCAAAAGTAAGGAAGTACAAGGCTGGAAACATTCGGCACAAAGGTTTTGAATTTCGTCGAGAGGTTCATATACTTGCAATATGAACATCATTAGAAAAGCAATTGGCGCTTGTTTGCTCATTTTATTGAGCAGTGCCTGTTCCAAAAACGAAATGACAACTTTTACCTTAAAAGATGTGTCAATAAAAGCTGAAGGACCTTTATTTGAGGGATCAAATACCATTCAAGGGGATATCAGCAATCAATTAAAAGCATTTGCACAAACTCATCAATTTTCAATAGATGATTTGGCTACTGCTAAATTAAAATCTGTAACGATTAAGCAGGCAGATTCTAGTGTTTTTGATTTGTTTACTTCAGTGAAATTACAAATGGTTTCAGAAAAATCGTCTATGATCGATTTGGGAGTGATCAATCCAATTACTGCCGGTCAAAAAGAGATCAAACTGAGTGTTGCCGGTGATCAAAGCAATTTGCTTGATCTATTAAAAGAGGAAAAATTCACCATTGTTGCAGATGCCAATATGAACAAGGATCACGATGGCAATGTGAATTGGATTTGTCAATTGGAATTTGAATTAAGTTATAAAAAATGATGAAAACCATATTTTCAAGTTTGCTTTTGGTTGCAATGATGATACCTGCAGCCAATATGTTCAGCAAAAAAACTGATGCTGACGGAGATAAATTGATCGGCATTTGGACTCCCAGTGATGGCAGATCTAAAATAAAAATCGAAAAGATCGGAAGTAAGTATTACGGCAAAATCGTTTGGTTGAAAGAGCCCAATGACCCTCAAACATCAAAACCAAAGTTAGACAAAAACAATCCTGATACGGCAATGAGAAAGACTCCTTTGAAAGGTTATAGGGTTTTTAAGGATTTCAATTATAAAGGCAATAAAGAATGGAGTGATGGTACAGTTTATGACCCTAAAAATGGAAAGACATACAGCTGTGTCATCAACATGAAAGACGATAACACCATTGATATAAGAGGATATGTTGGCATAAAAACATTTGGCAGAACAGATACCTGGAAAAGAACCACACTTTGAAACCATTGATCATGAAGTTTGCCTTTCGATTTAGTCAATTGTTGTTGATTGTTTTATTTTCATGTGCTTGTAATCAAAAGGACAAAGCAGATACAATAGTATACAACGCAAGAATCATGACCATGAACGACAGTTTACCAACTGCTCAAGTAATGGTCATACAATCAGGAAAAATCATAGCAATTGGCGACAGTTCGCTCTTGAATCGATTTGAATCAAAGGATATGATAGATGCAAAAAAGCAATATGTGTATCCCGGATTCATTGATGCGCATTGCCATTTTTATGGTTATGCAAAAACTTTGCTGAGTTGTAATTTAGAAGGTACTAAATCATGGCAAGAAGTACTCAACCGTTTAAAGGTTTTTGCTTCTCAAAACAAAGGTGAATGGATCAATGGCAGAGGTTGGGATCAGAATGATTGGGCGGATAAAAACTATCCGAACAATGATTCATTGAATAAGTTGTTTCCGAATCAAGCGGTTATACTTAAGCGAGTGGACGGTCATGCTGCCATTTGCAATCAAAAAGCTCTGGAACTTGCAGGAATCAGCCCCACAACTGTTATAGAAGGAGGTGAAATAATATCTGATAGAAATGAATTAACTGGAGTATTGATTGACAATGCCGTTGAACTGGTTGAAAACATCAAATCTAAAACCGATTCAAAAGTTTTGACAGAGAAATTGATTCAGGCAGAGAAGGAATGTTTCTCGTATGGAATCACCACAATGGCAGATGCCGGTTTGGAATTAAGTGAAGCATTATTTTTGGATTCGTTACAAAAAGCCGGCAAACTGAGTGTTTTTTTATATGTGATGTTGAATCCTACGAAAGAGAGTTTTGAATTTGCAAGAGACAAAGGCATAGTTGAAACAGATCATCTAAGAATCAGCAGTTTTAAATTGTATGCCGATGGAGCTTTGGGCAGCAGAGGTGCTAAATTGAAAAAAGACTATTGCGACAGAATGCACCATTCCGGTTATTTGATTCATTCTCCGGTTTATTATGATTCGATTGTCAATTTATATGGAACACAAACGCAGTATCAAATCAACACACATTGCATTGGAGATTCGGCAAACAGTTTGATATTGGAAGCCTATGGCAAATTTTTAAAAACCAAGAACGACAGAAGATGGAGAATTGAACATGCGCAGATTTTAGATGCCAACGATATGGACAAATTCAGTAAATTCAATATCGTACCCAGTGTGCAACCTACACACGCAAGCAGTGACGGTCCGTGGGTAGAAGACAGAATATGCAAAGAAAGAATGAATGGAGCATACGCATACAAGACTTTATTGAAACAAAACGATTATATCGCTTTGGGAACAGATTTCCCGGTAGAGTATCTTCAACCAATATTTACGTTTTATTCAGCAGTATTCAGAGAAAGTGCACAACACCCGGAATACGGTGAGTTTTTAATTGGAGAGAAATTGAGTCCAATAGAAGCATTAAAAGGTATGACCATTTGGGCTGCAAAAGCTTGCAAACTGGAACATAGGAAAGGGAGTTTAGAGAGCGGAAAAGATGCAGATTTTGTAATAATGGATCAAAACCTATTTGAACCTGAAAAGGATAAAGTGCTAAAGAGTAAAATAATTGCTACCTATAGCAGAGGCATAAAGGTTTATTGATCAGCTTTAATTTTCTTCGGTGATTTATTGAACATCAAACCAATCATCATCCATATTGCGGTTAAGATCACAACTTGTATGATGACAGAGTTGTTGATTATGCTGATTTGACGGCTTATTGGGATAGATAAGAATAGCAGTATGGTGATCAAACCTCTTGGAGCAATGAACATAAGTGGTAAGAAAGGCAATTTATAAATCAATAGTATCAGAATTCTCACCAAAATGATTGTACTAAAAATGATGAAAGCAATTGGCAACGATTCTAAATTGAGTATTTCTGATGCTTCTAACAAAAAGCCGAACAATACAAAGAAAGAAGCCCTGATGACAAATGCAGCTTCTACAGTTATTTCAGTAAATTTGTGAACTTCACCTTTGAGTTTTGTAATTTTAAATTTCCTGGTGAGATTGAATTTTTCAAGTTGATTCAGGTTACCTAAAAACAATCCAAAAATCAGAACAAATATAAGACCCGGCAAATGGAAAACTTTTGACAACTCATAGATGAGTATGACCAAAATGATAATAGGCAAGAATTTCACATGGTGTTTGATGTTGTTTAACAATAAAGACAGCAACAAAGTGGCAATTAAGGCGAATACCAACATGATGACAATTTGCATTAAGAAATTTCCAATTGCTAAAAATGAAAACGCTTCATTCATTGCATAAAAATTAAACAACAAGACACCTAAAATATCAGAAAATGAACTTTCATAAATGACAAATTCCTTATTGAACTTTCCGAGGTTCTTAACGCTGGGTATGGCAATAGCACTGCTAATAACACACAATGGAATGGCATTGAGCATTGCATTATAAAAGTCGCTTTCGGAAAGTAAAAATATCAATACTGAAATCAATACCAACAGAATAATCATTGGAATCAGAGCTACTAAAAACGATTTTAATATCATTCCATTTTTATCTTTAGATACTTCTAATTCCAAGGAGCCTTCCAAAACAATGAGTATCAATCCAACGCTACCAATTGCGGGTAGATAAGCATTTAGATTCTTAATTTCAAAACCAAAGATTTGAAGTAAGTACTTTGTAAAAAAGCCAAGTGCCATCAACATGATGACTGAAGGAACTCGCGTGTATTTAGAGGTGATATCGAATACATAAGCGATCAATAAAAGTAAACAGAGGGTAATAACAACAACAACAGACATAATCTTATTTTTCCAAAATTAAGGATTCTAAATTTAAAAATTGCTCATTATTAAAAGTAAAAGTCAAGTGAATCCAAACTCTCGTTTAAAAAACAGGATCAATCAATAAAAATTAATGGAAATTTAACTTCTTATACCTGAAATCGCATTTTAGTGCACCACCTGCAATGGTTCCATTTCTTAACAACTCCAAACC
>DASWYG010000357.1:0-3247 GCA_036405075.1 Bacteroidia bacterium
TGGTGATTTGCTGCCGGTGCCGGGTTCTGATAATTTTTTGATTTCATATCTTGAAAATGATTTGAACACATCAACGGTTCAAACAAAAATTAGTAGTATGAATGGTATCAATGGTGCGGTCAACTGGACTGTTGTATCCAATCAAACAATGAGTATAACTCGTTATTCGGATATGCAGATCATAAACAATCAAATATACTGCAATACGATTGCTTCCAATAATTATTATGTGTTCAATCCGTTGTTCAACGCAAATGCGACTTCAATTGGAAATGGTAATTTGTGTTATACTCGAAGCAATATGCCATTGTTGAATTTGAATTTTTATCAGGCAAATCAAACCAACTTAACAAATATATTCAATAATCAAGATGTTACAATTAATGAAACAGATGCAACATCAACAGCTACTGTAAGCAAAACACTTTGTACAAATTGTTTGGCTTTAAATACCCAATCAACCATAGTTATTCCGGATGAAACTGTTATCAACAGCAGTGTTCTTTGGGGTGCCGTTGGTACAGCGCAAAAGTACTACATAGAAGGTGAGTTGACGGTCAACAATGCTATTTTAGATATTACCAATATTGATGTGATATTTGGGCCATGTGCCAGAATTAACTTTGTGAACAATGGACGTATTAGAGCCAATAACTCAGTTTTTAGATCATGTGATGAAAATGCGTTTTGGGATGGGTTGTATTTTGATATGAGTGCAGACAATAAGATTGAAAGTTGTGTGTTTAAAAATGCCAGCCGTGCGCTCTCATTTAACTTCAATTCTACGGCTAATATTTCGAACAATGAGTTTTTAAATTGTTACAGAGGGATAGAAATTGCAGGACATTTGAATTTCAATAATCCAATTTCCAACAATCAATTCATCATCGACAGATTATTGCCAACCACTGCTGAGTGTGTCAATAATGTTCCGGTAACAGCATGCTTTGGTATAGTATTAAACAATTCAATTGTTAATGGTGAGATCAGTCAAAATAATTTCATTCAGAATCTGGATGCTACCAGAAATGTTAATTTATCGGGTTTGAATGCTACTAATTCAGCTTTTACGGCCAGTGAAAATACGTTTACAAACAATTTCAGGGCTTTTGATATCATTGGAGAAAGGGATATTGCCAATAATCCATGGAAGATCATTAACAATAGCATTGAATTCACTCGTTTATACAAAACAAATTTGTCTGCCATACAAGCCCATCAAATCTACATCAAAGGGGGAATCGAAAATTCCGGTAATGAAATTTCAAAAAATACCATTAGAAAAACTTCAACAGAAGTGTTGCCTAATACAATGGGCATCATGCTGGATCCTGATGCGGGTGGACCTAAATCGGCATTAAGAATCATGAATGTTGTAATCAAAGAGAATTATATAGAAGGTTTTAGTTATGGCACCTACTGTTTGAGAACTCGTAACATTATGGTGACTAAAAATACTTATAAGAACAATTCTTCTATTGGTGTGCTTTTTCATGAATCAAGCAATTTGTTTATCACCTGTAATACCATTGATATGTTAAACGATAATAGCAATGTCAAGTTTGGAATTCAAGTAGGGGATATGGAGGTTATTCAAGGAAGTACGGCTTTTGGAAAGATTCACAGTAACTGTATTTTTAATACAGAAAGAGGGATGTTCATTTATGCGCCATATCCCAATTCACCATGTCCACAAGCGCCTGAGATCAGAAACAATTACATCTACAATTTTATAAACAGTGGTATTTATATAAGAAATATGAGTACAGCTATTGGGGATAATGTGTTTCCCGGGATGAATTCTTTCATCAGTAACACTTATCCTACCACTCAAGCATGGGATATAGAAGTAGTTTCACAAAACGTATTGATACCTTCAATTGTTAGTCAAAAGGAAAATTATTCCAACAAAGCTTTCAATTTTACGCCAAATGTTACAGGAGATCCTTATGGTCTAGATAAAATTAAGTATAGTATTGCTTCCTGTGCAAATCAGAATCAACATCAGCAAGGTGGATTTGCCTTTCATGGAAAGTACAGCGATGCTCTCGATTGTCAGTCAAAAGCAGCATTTTCTCCTTGGGGGAATCCCGGAGGAGATGGAGGAGGCGGTGGTCAAATTCCTGTATTTGTAAGCGGAAACAGGTTGAGAATTTATCAATACATTCATACGCATGTTTGGAATAAAAATGACCATGAGACATTGACCAATTGGATGGATATGATTAAAACCAATCCAAATTTGAAAGCAGAAGATCACGCTGAAATGGAATATTTGATGTCAATAAAAATTCAAGATGAAGACAATCAGTTGAAGTTGATCAAAGCCAATATGAATACTTCTAATTTCTTCTATCTAGAAGCTTTGAAAAATAACTTAGTTGATGCTGACCGCAATAAACTGATAAGTATTTCTATGGATTCTTTGTATACGCAAACATGCTATTTTTTACTAAGTAAAATGGGTAGTCCACTTGTGTTTAATTCTATTATTCCTGAAATGGAATCTACTGAATTAAATTCATCTTTGAATTCTAGAATACAAATGTTGCCAATGAGCATATATCCCAATCCAATAAGCGAAGGAGACATTAAAGTAGATATCAACATGGACGGTTTTACAGGGTTTAAAAACATTAAGATCCTTGATTTTATGGGTATGGAAGTTTTTTCTGCAGAAGTGTATTTGATGAATGGAACTGTTCAAATCAATGTCAATGACTTTAATCTTGGTGTATACAACTTGATTCTCACCGATGAAAGTGGTAAAACATTTGTTGGTAAATTTGTTAAACTCTAATAATGAAATAGTCTGAATCTGACCCAATTAGTTTCTATTAAAAACCCCGAACTTAACATTCGGGGTTTTTTAATGTAGTGATAAATGTTTTACCACAAATACACTTGCTGAAGGTGTCGCCGGAATTGGATTATTTTCTCATCCAGATACCTTTTACGTTGTTCCAAAAGTAAAGATCATTTTCAGTGTATGAATTGATCTTCTTGAGATTGGAAACAGATTGTGGAGCTCCTGATCCTAACCATTCATATACATTGTGTGATCTGTGGTAGTAATGGATGCCACCCAGAGTGATTGGGTTGCTATAGGTCATCACATCATAAGTGTTGGCAGATGAATCCATGAAGCTTTCTTTGAAAAATCCAGGCATTTTACCACCATTTCCGGTAGAATCATTGCTGCCGGAATCACGGCCGGTAGAATCATTGTCGGTAGAATCGGAGCCGT
>DASWYG010000358.1:0-7728 GCA_036405075.1 Bacteroidia bacterium
CTGGAAGCTTTTTCAGAAAATAATTATTCAAAAGAGCTAGAAGACCTAAACCATGTTATAGATTTTGTAGATAAGAATGCCGATAAATATAACATAGACAACTCTCAAATATTTCTGGTCGGTCATAGCAGAGGCGGAGGCATAGCATTGATCAAGGGTTCAGAAGATAAAAGGATAGCCAAAGTGGTTCTATGGGCTTCGTTGTCAGAATTTGAATCTTTCTTTAGAACCGAAACCATTGAAGAGTGGAATAAGTCAGGGGTAGTACATGCTTTAAACAAACGCACCAATCAGCAACTGCCAATTAAGAAGCAGTTTTATGATGATTATCTTCAAAATAAAGACAAACTGGATGTCAAAAAATCAGCTCGATTATTGGACAAACCTTTACTCATCATTCATGGAGATAAGGATGAAAGTGTTTCCATCAGTCACGCTGAAACGATATACAATTTGGTGTTACATTCAATATTCATCAAAGTAGATGGAGGTGATCACACCTTCAGCGCCAAACATCCATTTGATCCGGAAACAGACGCTAATGAAATGTTAGAAGAGTTACTAGAAAACACCTTCGAGTTTTTAATGGATTAAACGTTTGGTTTGTTGATTTTCTTTTCAAGAGACTGTAAAATCTCGAGTTGTTTGGCTTGGGTAATGAACAATTCCTTGATTTGGTCTTCCAGTAAAAGATCCATTTTTTGATGTAAACTCCTTATTTGCATTTCTGCTTTTAAGTTGATGAGGTAATCGTTCTCACCTCTTTGTCTGTCTTTTTCTTCTTGTCTGTTCTGACTCATCATGATTATTGGCGCCTGTATGGCAGCAATGCAGGACAAAATTAAGTTGAGTAAAATAAAAGGATAAGGGTCGAATTTGTAATGACCCATTGCAACGGCATTAAAAAGAATCCAGGCAAATAAAACAACTCCAAAAGAGATGATGAATTTCCAACTGCCACCAAATCTGGCAACTTTATCGGAAATGGCCTGACCTTTTGTAAGCGTTTCGGAAGGTGGATTCAATAAATTATTGATGATTAGCTGCTCCTCATTGATGGAGTCCTGAACTATTTTATGAAATTTTTCAAGATTGACCTTTTCATCGTTCATTAAATTATTGATTTTACTTTTTGTCATAACATTTTTATCATGACAAATTTAATCAATGGCAGACAGTTGTGTATATATAAATCATCAATTCGATCAACGAATCAATGTAACAGTTCCCTGTAAGGTTTGCACAACACCCGGATCAGATTTGAGTGTGTATTGGAACAAGTAATAGTAAGTGCCCGAAGAGCAATCTTCACCTGTGTTTTGATATTTGCCATTCCAATTGCCATTACTGCTGTTGTTGCTGTTGTCGGCATCCATGTCACTTTCGTATACCTTAACGCCCCAACGGTCATAGATTTCCAACGAATACGTTGATTCACCTTCAATCATCACATCAAACTTATCGTTTTTGTCATCCAATAAACCAGGAGTAAATACATTTGGTATTTTAAATCCGGACAGATAGTCATTGTATATTTTCCTGCAGAAAGTATCTACACAACCATAAGGAATTGCAGCAATCAAACAAACATTGTACTCACCTGTATCCATACCATAATTGTATTCGGCATTTACAGTAGTAGGGTTTGCAGCTCCCGGTACATCAAAGTCCCAAACGAATTTGGCACTCAAAGGAACTGAGGTGTTATTGAATTTAAATAAGGGTGCTTTTGAATCAGGTGTTACGTCAAAATTGGATAAGACGTCCATAACCACTATGGTTTTAATTGCACTGTCGCGGCAATTATTCGAAATTAGAGAAGTGTAATAGGGGTTAAGTTTGACCGTATAGGTGCCGCCACTCTTAAAAGTATGTAGTATTTTTAGTCTTTCAAAAGTATCAAGAACAGTATTGTCACTGATCCTCCAAATGTCTTTGTTATAAGCGGTATCACTCAAGCTGCTCAATTCAAATGGAACATTGACACAAATGGTGTCAGGAGCAGTAATGCCTGTTTTATTGAAAGGCAACACCAGAACACTTCTTTGGGTGTCTTTCTGAAACAGCTTATCAGGAAATGTATTGTAACAATATTGGATTGAATTTGTAAATGGATTAAAGACAGTATCAATACCAACCAAACTGATATAATATCGTCCGGGTTTGGTGTAATTGAAGCTTACATCGCCTTTATCAGATTTTTGTAAAGTGGTATTTGCCGAATCTCCAAATTGCCAAATATAGGATTTGCTGTTTCTTGATAAATTGACGAATCTGGCATTTAAACTGCCGCATCCAATGGTGTCTGATGGGATAAGGAAAAAGGGTTTTGGACCTATGATCTGTATCTCAAATCGGATGGTGTCGGTGCAACCCGAAACAGTTTCAACGACATGGGCTGCCTTTATTTTTTCCAATGCTGTATTAAGTGCTTGCAAGGGGTCTTTTTTAATGGAGGAGAATGTTCCATCGCCAAATTGCCATGAATAGTTTTTAATGGTATCAGGATAATCAAATGGCCAAAAATAGCGATAAGCCGGATTCACCAATCGACTTGAAGAATCGAAGAACTGTTTCAATTCTGAGCAGTATACAATTTTAGAAATTTCTTTGATTCCGGCTCTTACATCTTGTACAAAGACAGAATCCCTTAAAGTATCTTTACATCCTAAGCTGTCGGAAACAATCATTTCGAATGGTCGCATTCCACCTTTGGTAAATTTAGAACAGGGTTTAAAATCATTGTTAAGTGCGGATGTGTCTGGAAACCGCCATTGAACCTTATTGTTTTGAGTGTTTTTATCCCAAAATTGTTTTCTTGAAAAATCATATACTCCCGGGTAGAAGCATACGATGTCGTTTTTACAATTGATGAATTTAGGGGTATTATACGATAGCGCTTTGCCCTTGTCTACCGGATATTTGAATCGATTGATGCACCCATTTTCATCGGTAATGAAAATTTGTAATTCCGAACTGAACCCGGGTAATTTATACAAATGTGTGACTGAATCTATGGCTGTGTCACGTTTGAATTCTAAGTCGACATTGCCTATATCACCCCAAACCACCAGAAGTTTTTCCTTGTTTTTGAATTTACCTGAGTCGAAATGAACAGATGCAAAAAATGGACTACAGACATTATAGAATTTTACATAAGCTGAGTCTTTTTTAGGTGTAACAATGTTCAGGAGTTGTTTCCTGAAAATGGTATCGTAGTATTTTTTAGTGGTGGTATGAACTTTTATAGAATCATTTCCTATTGTTTCGGCCCATTTGTTCAGCTCTGTTTCAAAAATAAATCCAACTTCATAAAAGCCTAATAAGGGTTTATCTACGACAGAAGGGAAATTGATCCAGGTTTTTCCGGAATCTATGGTGAATTTTTTAGGAGCAGGTAATGGGAAGTCCAATAAGAACAAATCACCCTGGCAAACAGTAAATGTATCGATGTCAAGGATTTTACTGCAATTTTTCATGTCGATGTTTACTGATGTGGTGTCATAACAACCCGTGAGTGTATCTACTATTTTAAGTCCAACATCATTCTTACTGCCTGAATTGTATGGATACTTGTGTTTGGTGTACCAATCTAAAGCTTCATTGCAGTTTTTATACAAGTTAATGCCTTTCATACGGTGACTGATACAATTGTCACCATTGGGGTCATCGATGTACCAATGATAAGTGAGATTGGCTTTATTAGAGCCTTGAGTATTTTCAACCAAATACACTTCCCGATTGCTGAAACATTGAACCCCATCTATGACTGTTATAGAAGCTATAGGGCCCATAATGGTAAATGTTCGGGAAACGCTATGCACACAGTTGCCTCTGGTAATGGAGTATCTAATGGTGTGTTGACCTGCCGATAATTTGGTTTCGAAATAAATCTCATTGGTGATATTGGGCGGTGCTCCCATGACAGAATTGTCGAGGTACCAATAACTCACTTCACGATTGACATTCCTGGCTAAAGCGTGATTGAGCGAATTGTCTCCATAACATTTTAAAGTATCATCCAGTTGAAACACTGTAGGTAAACTGTCTATCAACACATTGATGTTTTTTGTGAAAGTGTCCCTGCACACATTGTTCTCGAATGAAACCAATTGAAATTTGACATTCTTGGTTTTAGTGAAACTGAAGCATTTACTGGCATTGAAGTAGGAGCCTGTATCCATTAAAACGCCATCTACCAACCATCTGAAATGCGAAGTAGCAGGTGTTGAACCGAGAGACTTGTTGAGCAAACACACATTAGCTGTAGAACAATTGACAAAGTAAAAATCAGATTCAAAGCCTGATACAACATCGTCTAAAACAGTTGAAATGGCATTGGAGCTGTGTTTGCAGCCAAATGTATCGGTAACTTCCAGTTTTAAATTGTACTTATCCGGTACCACATAATTGTGGCAAATGGTGTCGCCTTTTTTGGGATTGTTTTGCAGTGTATATCCACCATCTCCCCATACCAACATACGTTGTTTTATGACTTGACCCGGTGTGCTGGGCGAACTGGTATCGATGTAACAAACGCTGTTTCTTGATAAACAGGTGTCGCTTTTTCTGTAAAAGTAAAATGCTGAACGAGGCAAACCCACCACATTGATAATGGTGCTATCTGTTCTGACGCTGCTGTTGGTAAAAGTAGCTTGAATGACTATTTTAAATTGGCCAGTAGTTGAATATGAATGTACAGGGGTATTATTGCTTGAAGTGAAACCATCTCCAAAATTCCATTGAGCTGAACTAAGTGTAAGTCCTGAAGGAGCTGAGTAACTGAAATTGGTGATATTACCCAAACATTCAATTTTAGGAACATTGATGGTACCCTGCGAATAGGTTTTTATAAACGAAAGGCTAAAAAATAGAAAAAAGTAAAACCTCAATAAATGCATCAGTCCAAATCTAGGCTTTGATAAATTAATTTACAAAAAAATGTTTGAAAAATGACACTTAAGATACAATAACTGGCAAAAGGCCATTAAAAACGATTGGAATATTGTCAATATAGCTGAAAACCTTTGTTTGAACAAGTGTTGGTGTGATGTTGGAAAAGACTCTATTGATAAAAGTAAGAATTGAACTAAAAACAGTACTTTTGCCAAAGAATTGAACCCTCTTCAATCGAATATCAACTCAATACCTTCTGCTCTATATGCTTCCGGATTAAGGCATGCAGTAATTTGTCCCGGTAGCAGAAATGCACCACTGGTGATGGCATTCTCAAGATTTGGAAAAATCCAATGTCATTCAGTTACCGACGAACGCAGTGCAGGCTTTCAAGCTTTAGGTATGGCCAAAATGCTAAAACAACCTGTTGCCGTTATTTGTACCAGTGGATCAGCCCTTGCAAATATTTATCCTGCAGTTTTGGAAGCCTTTTACATGCAAGTGCCGATATTGCTCATCAGTGCAGATCGTCCGGCTGAATTGATAGACCGTTGGGATGGACAAACCATTCATCAATCCGGTTTATTTGGTCGGCACATAATTGCAGAGTATGAATTACCACAAAATTACGATGAAAGGTCAATTGAAGATGTTTACAGTTTGTCGAAGTTGGCTTATGCCAGTTGTATAAATGCTGTTCCCGGTCCGGTACATTTAAATGTGCCATTGAAGGAGCCATTGTATTTGGCGGCAGAATCGGAATTTGAATACCCGGAGTTTAAAACTGAAGTCAATTTGTTGACCAAAAACTTTGAACACCCCAAATTACCCGATCTCAAAGATTATAAGAAAAAACTATTGCTGATTGGGGCTTCAGATTCTACGGTAGAAGTTTCTAATGAATTGGCGGATCTTTCAGATTTATTGGTTTTGACGGATGTTGTTTCTAATTCTCGTCAATCTTGTAATATGCCTTATTGGGAATCGATTGTACTCAAAGCCAATGAAAAAGCAGTTGAGGAATTAATGCCTGATCTGCTCATTACAACAGGTAAAATGATTCTTAGCAAACAATTGAGACAATTGTTAAGGAAATACAAACCCCAATTACATATACACAGTGATGAAAATGGTTTTGCTCTTGACCCATTTTTTACACAACCCATTGTCACAAGACTTTCTGTTAATGAAATATTGTCATTATTGGGCGGAGTTAAGGATTCGTCTTACAGAAATCAATGGGCTTTAATTCAAGAACAAGTTAAAGTTGCTGATGATTTGCAAATGCAAACATTCAATGAAATGTCTGCAATTAAAACCATTTTAGAACATTTAACGGATAAACATGTTGTACATGTTGCCAATAGTATGAGCATTCGAAATGTGGCTTACAATGCCATGCATTTAAAAAGCAGTGTTGAACTCTACAGCAATAGGGGAGTTAGTGGTATTGATGGATGTAGCAGTACGGCCATTGGTGCGGCAACAGTTGATAGCAGAGAGCATGTGTTGATCACCGGAGACATTGCTTTTTTATATGACATCAATGCATTTCTCAGACAGAATTTGCCGCAAAATTTAAGTGTGTTTGTGATGAACAATCAAGGCGGAGGGATATTTAAGATCATAGAAGGCCCTTCTAAAATGAGAGAAGTAGATCCGTATCTAAGCACACCTCAGCACTATGATCTCAAACATGTTGCAGCATTGTTTCAACTGGATTATTACATGATCAGTAATTTTGAAGACCTTGAGAAACTATTGAAAAAAGATGTGAAAGGGCCATTCATCTGTGATGTAAAAACCGATATGGATATTAACAATAAAAATTTTAATCAATATAAAGAAAAATTATCATGAGTAAAAGAGAATGGCAAACCATCAAGAAGTATGATGAAATTCTGTTTGAATATTTCGAAGGAATAGCCAAAATCAGTATCAACCGTCCGCGTTATCGCAATGCATTTACCCCAAAAACCAATATTGAAATGATCGATGCCATGGATTATGCCCGTGAGCATCCGGACATTCAAGTTGTTGTATTGACCGGTGTTGGATCTGAAGCATTTTGCAGTGGCGGTGATCAAAACATTAAAACCATTGGTGGTTATAAAGATGAAAATGGAGTGCCAAGATTGAATGTGTTGGATCTACAACGCCGAATTCGTTCCCTGCCTAAACCTGTTGTTGCCATGGTCAATGGATTTGCAATAGGAGGAGGTCATGTTTTGCATGTAGTGTGTGACTTGAGTATCGCCAGCGATAATGCGCGTTTTGGTCAAACCGGACCAAGAGTGGGTAGCTTCGACGGTGGATTTGGTTCATCGTATTTGGCGAGAATTGTGGGTCAAAAGAAAGCCAGAGAAATATGGTTTTTATGCCGTCAATACACGGCTCAGGAGGCATTGGAAATGGGTTTGGTTAACACTGTAGTGCCACAAGATCAATTGGAAGATGAGACAGTAAAATGGTGTCATGAAATGATGGCCATGAGTCCGATTGCTTTGAGAATGATCAAATATGGTTTAAACGCCGAATTGGACGGTCAGGCCGGTATTCAGGAATTGGCAGGAAGTGCTACTTTGTTGTACTATTTCACTGATGAGGCGCAAGAAGGCAGAAATGCTTTCATGGAAAAACGCAAACCTGATTTCAAGAAATTCCCTAAGTTCCCTTAACCATAAAAACATTAAGAAAATAAAAAAGGCCCCGATTTGGGGCCTTTTTTATTACAATTGTTTTATAGCTTTGGGATTAAATTTATTGTTTGATGAATCGAACATAACCGATCGAGCCATTTGATGATGTAACTCTCATGATATAAACGCCTGA
>DASWYG010000359.1:0-4279 GCA_036405075.1 Bacteroidia bacterium
CCATAGCGATATTTGGAGAACCGGTAACAGTTATTGCAGTGGTGCTATTGAACTGAACACCAAGTGTTAGTTTTGTTGCAGCTGCGCCATATTGTCTTTGATCAACAAAATAGATTTTGTTGGTACCTTCTTCTAACATGATAGAAAACCAAAGGAAGCCATTGTTTCCTAAGTTATTTTCATTGTAAGCACTGAAAGTCACCCAGAATTGTTGACTTCCTGAAGCACCAAAAGTTTTGGTAACAATGTTAGCAAAATTTGAATTTGCTCCATCTGTTTTAAGACCTCTTACACAGATTGAATTATCCGGTATTGAAGCTGTAGGCAAAGCTGCATTGCCATATCCTGGCGCTGTACCAACAGTTGATGAAAATGTCAAAACACCTGAAGATGAAACATAAAATGAATCATAGTCAGTTCCATTGAACTTAAATGTAAATGGCATTTTTTTTCTTGCAGACCATTTGGCACTGACTTGATTGCCTGCCAAAATATTGGTCCATCCAGCAGAGATACCACCGCTAATAGGGAATTCGGTATCTTTGTTTAGACCTCCTGGGTTATTTGACCCGGAAAGGTAAGAGAGTTGAAAATACTGTGCAGATAGCGTTGAAATACTGATCACAGTGATAAGGGTAAGTATGAGTTTTTTCATATCCAATAATGATTATTGGAACAAATATAATTTATCTATTAATACAAATAAACAAAAAAATCAAATATTTTTCATCTCACTGTCAACAACACCCACAATTGTCTCAAAGATAGATGTTTGCATGCAATAGACCATGTCTTCTTCATGACTTAAATGTGACAATCTCTTATAATGAGAAGATTTTTTCAAATAAGTTTTTAAATCATTTTTAGCCAAATTGTATAGATCAATGGACATCAATGCAGCATCACAATCAATTTCTACTTCTGTCAACAAAGAGACCTCTTGCGCCAAGGCTCCTGCAAACAATGTATCTTCCAGATTGAAACTGTCTTTCCAACCTGCACAAAGCAATACGATACGACCTCCGTCATTTGCCAAATGTTTTGCCATGGCGTTTAAGTTCAAAAAACTACCGGCAAAAACTGCTTTTGCTCCATTATTGGATACAGCATGAATGCATTTGGTGCCATTGGTTGTGGTCAATGCTATCTTTTTGCCTTTTACTTTACCATCCATGCATTCGAAAGGTGAATTTCCCATATCAAAACCTTCCAGTTTATGACCATCTCTTTCAGCTGCAGTCAGATATCCTTTTTCTCTCCAGGCCAATGTTTCTAAGGGTGTACTTAAGGCCATCACCGATTCGGCGCCATGGTGAATAGCGGTGCAGATGGTTGAAGTGGCTCTCAAAATATCGATAACGACTACATTGGCATTCTTCACATCTGTAAGGTGCAGAAGTGCCGGACTCAGCACCACTTCTATCTTTAACATTCCACAATAGTAGAAATCTTATTGAAATATTTCAAATTTTTTACACTTAAATTTGAACCTGACATGCAAATATTAAAAATTATTACTCTGATTTTTATTGGCTTAAACAGTAACATTCAATTCGCTCAAAATGATCCTCATTTGAATCTGGCGATAGAGTTGATGAAGAATCAAAAATACAAAGAAGCATTACCCGAACTCAATCAATTCCTCGACAACAATGCCAATTCAGGCTTGGGGTATTTTCAAAGAGGCACTTGTTATCTGATGATTCAAAAGCCCAATGTTGCAGTTGTGGATTTCAATCAGGCTATTCGACTAGACACCAATATCACGGATGTTTATTTCAACCGTGCTCTGGCCCATCAGGCGCTTAAAAATTATACTTTTGCAGAAGCCGACTTTTTAATTTACCTCAGCAAAAAACCAAATGCTGTGAAAACCAATTTGAATTTGGCCATGTTGATGGAAGAAATGGCCGATTACAACTCTGCCCTCTCCTATTACAACCGCTACCTTCAGGTATACCCTAAAGACATAGAGGCATTAAAATCCAGAGCATTAACTTATTCAGAATTGGGTCATTTGAACATGGCACTTGATGACATTGAAAGTTGTTTCAGAATTTCACCGAACGACACTGCAATATGGATGCTAAAAGGCAATATTTGTTATGATGCACAATCGTATCAATCTGCAATTGATGCATACAACATCATTTTACTGAATTACCCCAACACTTTTAGGGCATTGTTGAATAGAGCTGATGCATATATGGCCAATAAGCAATTTGAACAGGCTGTCAACGATTTTATCAGACTTTTGAGTATGGACCCTCGAAATGCCGAGCACCATTTCAATTTGGGTTTCTGTTATTTACAATTGTCTAAAAACACCGAATCTGTTCAGAGCTTTAGTCATGCACTCGACAATGAATATGAAAACTTTGGACTATTGCTGATGTTCAGAGGTGTGGCATATAATAACCTTAAAATGTCTTCTGAGGCATGTGCAGACTGGAACAAATCTCTTGCACTGGGTTGCAAAGAGGCTGCAAATTACATCGACAGTTATTGTAAATAAGTTTTAAAGAAAACCCTCAAACAGGTTAGGTGCTATTTCTTTTGTGATTTAAAAATCTTGTGATTGATCAAACCCCACTTTTGAAATCTGTATTGGAAAGAAACTTTTAAAACACCCAGGCCATAAATACTGCTTCGCTTAAAATTGATGCTGCTGGCTTCGTCAAAATATTTGGTAGGACAAGTCACTTCGCCAATTTCAAATCCTGAATAGAATATTTGAGCAATCATTTGATTGTCGAATATAAAGTCGTCGGAATTTGCTTCAATGTCTATTTTTTCAAATATTTTACTGTCAAATGCCCTGTAGCCGGTGTGATATTCGGATAACTTTTGTCCCATCATGATGTTTTGAAACAAAGTCAGCATCCTATTGGCAATGTATTTGTATAAAGGCATTCCACCTTTTAGAGCACCTTTACCCAAGATTCTGCTTCCAAAGCATACAGGATAAACATCATTGGCAATCATATAGGCCATACTTTCTATCAGTTTTGGGGTATATTGATAATCAGGGTGCAACATCACAATGATATCTGCTCCAATACTGAGGGCTTTTGAATAACAGGATTTTTGGTTTCCTCCGTAGCCTCTGTTGACTTCATGTTTAACAATATGTTTGATTCCCAGCTCTTTGGCTTTTGCAAGGGTTTCATCCCTACTGTTGTCATCCACCAATACCACTTCATCAACGATATCAAATGGAATTTCTCTGTAAGTTTGCTCAAGTGTGGCTGCTGCATTGTATGCAGGTAAAACCACCGCAATTTTTTTCCCCTTAATCATAAAGTGCGCAAAAATAATTGTTTGCCTGAAATTAATCTAAAATGTTTGTAGAAGTGAAAAACTAGTTTTAATCTTGAGCCATGAAGGAATTTTTGGAATCAAGCCAATACAGACCCGGCAGCACAGCATTTACTTTGTTTAAAAAAACTTTTGGCTCCAATTTATTGGTCAGTATCTTATTGGGTATTGTCAGCTTTATCTTATTCTCAATTGTTTGTTTGGTTACTTTGAGCAGCAAATTTGCAGAAATCATCAGTTTTTCAAAAAAATACACTGAAGCGGCTTCACAATCTACTTCGCAAAATGAGTTGGCCGAAATGATTTCCAATTTTGTCATGGGTTTCAATCCGATTGTCATCATCATCATCAACGTAGTGGTAATACTGTTGTATTCAATGATTCTAACATCGGTTCTTAAAGTCAATGACAATTATGTGAGAAGACTTGAAACTGAACCATTAAAGGCCATTGGCAGTGTTTTTAGCAAAAAGTATTTGCATCTTGCATTGGGTTCCATTGCTGTATGGGCTGTGATGACATTGGTCAATCAAGGATTCACAGTACTTCTAGAACAAGTTATAGGAAAAACCGGAGTGGTTTACTATTTCGTCCTGTTCATATTTTCAATTATATTGATCATTTTGTACTTTAGATTTTCTCTTATTTTCCCTGCAATTGTTCATGGCAATATGAATTTTATTGATGGCATAGTATACAGCTGGAAAAACATCACTTTCAAACGCGGCGGCATGCTATTATTGCTTTGTTTGGCGATGTTCATTGGCTTATTTTTAGCAATGGTCGTATTGATCTTAATAGCATCTGGAATATCCGGTGTTAGTTCAGGATTTGCATTCATCTTCACTATACTGTCTATATTTTTGGTGTATTACGGTGTGTTCAATTACAGTGCATCTGCAATGACAACACTTTATTTCAGATACAGCAAAGAAGAAGCTGAAATAGATGAATCCATGCA
>DASWYG010000360.1:0-8755 GCA_036405075.1 Bacteroidia bacterium
CATTTATTTGACATCAAAAAAGAAATTCAATAAACGCATGAAAAAAATATTCAATTCACTCAAATGGATCCCGGAATTTTACTTCATTCTGGTTTCTGTCTTATGGTTTTATCTAACTCACAGCGGAAGAGATTCATCTAACACGATGATCAATTTCCCGGCAATTTTAATGATTGTCATCTTTCATATACAATTGTTTTTAAATGATCAATTGTTAGGGAAATTTTTAGCAAGCGTAATAGGATTTGCATCCATTTACATGGTTTATGCAGTGATTACTGAATACAATGTTTTCTCAGACTTTAATTACAATACTCAGTTAAATACTTTGAAAATAGGCAATGTGATTTTACTTAATCTGATCATGGCCTTATGGATGTTCAACAAATACAAACCAAGTGAGGAAAGTAAAGCTGAAACTCAAATATCGTCATAAGATCAAGACAGTGCTTTAATGACCTCAGAATTTACCAATTTTGGGTCAGCCTTGCCTTTGCTGGCTTTCATCACCTCACCAACAAACAATCCTAAAAGTCCTTTTTTGCCGGCTCTGTATTCTTCTACTTTCTCAGGATATTTTGCCAATACCTCGGCAATTATTCCGCTGATAAATCCAAGATCCGATGTTTGAATCACATTCAATGACTCGGCAATTTCCAGAGCTGTTTTATTAGGAGATTCAACCATAGCAGGGAAAACCAATTGCGATGCAGCACTGTTGCTCAGTTTACCTTCATCTATTAATCCTATTAGATCGGCAATCGATTTGGGTTCTAACTTAAAGTCATTTATATCAATAGCAGAATCGTTTAAATACGATTTTACTGAACCTAAAATCATATTTGCCGCAGCCTTGTAATTTTTGGTGTAATCACATATTTTTAAATAGTACATCACCGTGTCTTTATCATCAGTAATGGTCTTGGTATCGTATTCTGATAAATTCAATTCATGTCTCAATTTGTTGTACAACGTTTCAGGCAATGCAGGCATATCAGTTTGAATTTGATTCAAATATGCGTCACTGACTATAAATGGAGGAAGATCGGGTTCTGGAAAATACCTGTAATCATTGGCAGCTTCTTTTGAACGCATGCTAAAAGTTGTGCCCTTTAAAGCATTGAATCCTCTGGTTTCAGATACAATGACTTCACCATTGTTCAACATTTCAGTTTGACGAATGATCTCACTTTCAATGGCGCGTTTAACATTGCTGATTGAGTTCATGTTCTTAACCTCTACCTTGGTGCCAAATTCTGTTGTACCTACTGGTCTGATAGAGATATTGGCATCACATCTGAGCGATCCTTCTTCCATATTGCCATCGCAAATGCCCAAATACCTCACCAGTTTTCTCACTTCACTCACATATTCATAAGCTTCTTCTCCACTTCTGATATCGGGGTGACTGACAACTTCTATCAATGGAACACCGGCTCTGTTATAATCCACCAAAGTGTCGTGAAGATCCTGGTCGTGCATACTTTTTCCACTGTCTTCTTCCATGTGAATGCGGATAAGACCGATTTTTCTTTCTTCACCATTTTCAGTTTTGATTTTCACATAACCGTTGGTGCAAATCGGTGTTTTATCTTGTGTGATCTGATAACCTTTTGGCAAATCCGCATAAAAGTAATTTTTGCGATCGAAACGGTTGTATCTTGTAATGTCACAGTGCAGAGCCAATCCCATTTTTATGGCCTTTTCAACAACTGAACTGTTGTGTACCGGTAAAGTACCAGGATGTGCAATCGTGATAGGACTAACCTGGGTATTTGGCATACCACCATATTCTGCATTGTCACTGCAATAAGCTTTGCTCTTGGTGAGCAATTGTACATGTATTTCTAAACCAATAACTGCCTCGTATGTCATTTTTCGTTGCGCAAATTTAAACTTTAATTTCTTTTAATTGGAACTGGTTTCAAAAATAGAATTTAGTTGATGAGATAGGCTGTTTGAGCAAAGTATAATCAATGGAAATCTGTTATAACCATACAACCTATAACTGTTATAAACACTGAATAACATTGTTGTCAAATGTCTTTCAATTTCTCGTTACTTAGATGCCTTTCTTTGTCTCTGTTGGTTTTCTTTTCTATATTTTTTTTCAATGCATCGGTTAGATCTACACCTGTTTGATTGGCCAAGCAGATCAAAATCCATAACACATCTGCCATCTCATCTGCCAGATCAGATCCATCTTCTCCTTTTTTAAAGGATTGTTCACCATATTTTCTCGCCATGATCCTGGCCAACTCACCAACTTCTTCCATTAAAATTGCTGTATTGGTCAATTCATTGAAATACCTGACACCAATTGTTTTGATCCATTGGTCTACTTCCTGTTGTGCTTGTTCCAAAGTCATTCGACAAAGTTAGGGAACTGGCAAAAAAAAAGGTACAACCTATTGAGATTGTACCTTTAATCAATGAGTTTAATTTATGCGTGTTGCAAAGAATGTTGTGCAGCCAACCATCTTTCTGCATCCAATGCTGCCATACATCCACTGCCTGCAGCTGTAATTGCTTGACGGTAGATTTTATCTTGAGCATCTCCACAAGCAAAAACACCTTCAACATTGGTGTATGTTGAACCAGGTTTAGTGATCAAATATCCTTGCTCATCCATGTCCAAATATCCTTTGAATATTTCTGTATTGGGTTGGTGACCAATGGCCACAAAAAAGCCAGTAACAGGAATTTCTTTGGTACTGCCATTAACGGTATCCTTTATTCTAACACCGGTTACAAATTGATCACCCAATACTTCATCGGTTTCGCTGTTGAAGTGAATTTCAATGTTTGGAGTGTTTTGAACCCTGTGTTGCATGGCCTTAGAAGCTCTGAAAGTATCTCTTCTGACAATCATGTGCACTTTGCTGCAAAGTTTGGCTAAGTATGCTGCTTCTTCGCATGCAGTATCTCCGGCACCTACTATGGCAACATCTTGATTTTTGTAAAAATTACCATCACAGACAGCACAAGCGCTGACACCGCTTCCATTTAATTTTTGTTCACTTGGAATTCCCAACCATTTAGCACTGGCTCCGGTAGCAATTATGATTGTTTCAGCAATAATGGATTTCTTTTCATCAACTATACAATGAAATGGTCTTGAACTGAGATCCACTTTTGTTACTATGCCATATCTCACATCGGCACCTAATCTGACAGCTTGTTCTTTAAAATTCACCATCATTTCAGGACCTTTGATTCCATGGGGATATCCGGGATAATTTTCTACTTCAGTGGTTATGGTCAATTGACCTCCGGGCTGTAATCCTTCATACATCACCGGTTTCATATCTGCTCTGGCTGCATATATTGCTGCGGTGAATCCTGCAGGACCACTGCCAATGATCAAACACTCTACTTTTTCTACTTCATGATTCATGGTCGCAAAATAAATCGATTCGAGCTGATTCGCAAAATTGAAGTTCTTAATGTCGTTATTGATAAATCACATTTAAGTCTGATTAGCACTGTATAAAAGAACAGACAGTTGTTGATAAGTTTTAATTTTGACTGCCTTCGCCACCGCCTGCAGGAGCAGAGTTCTTTTTCTTTGTTGGAATTCCGGTGCTGATACCAAAATAAATATCAGAACCATAAATACTGCTGTTGCGCAATTGACCTACCAAATTATCAGAGCCTATGAATACAGGACCCACTCTGAGATACAATCCAATTCTAGGGTTTCTGTAATCATTCATCATACCCATTGGCAGTGCCAATTCAAATAATTTGGTTTCCAATCTTGGAATCACTACAAGATAAGAAGGTTTTCTTATTCCAATGTTCTTTTTACCCCTCATGTCTTGCGACAAATTAGCACCAATATAAATTGCTTTGAAAATGTTGTAGTCAAATTGCAAATTCAACGTAGTTGGCATGGTGGTAACTATTTTTTTTGCACTTGTATCCACTGTAAATAAAGTGCGCATTACACTGTCAGTGTATTTTATTCCTCTGTCTTCGCCCTGAGCCCAAGCATCAGCAAATTTGTCATTGATGATGAAGTATTTTTCACCGGAAGTATTAGTGATCCTGGTGTTTTTCATGTTTTTGTTGTAACTCAATCTACCCGCATCCAATAAACTGATACCGGCTCTGAATAAATAATTGTTGGCCTTATTGGTCACTTCCCTGGTAGCATCCGGGTTTATTTGGAAACTGACGCCTACATCGTAACCAAAACCTTTACCACTCAATGTGTTGTTTAAAAATCCAAAATTGATGACTCCGGGATTTTTAAAACTCTCCGGATTTGTGTAACCATATTCTACATCTGTTTCTTTAAAAACAATTGTGTCTTTTCCGGGTGCTTTTATCAATAAACCTCTGTTCTTGATGTATCCTGTTGCATAACCCAAAAGTAATTTAGGTGTAACTCCAACTTTTAATACAAAATTATCGTCATTGATAATGGTTTTTGCAACTGTAGCGCCAATTTCTCCATAGGCATTCAAATTAATTGTAAATGCATTGTCTCCGTATGTACTGCCAATTTGAAATTGATTTGGCCCGCTGTAACTAACAGTGCCTTTAGAGCTGTCAATACCATATCTGGCCAATCTTGCCAGATTTTCAGTCACATCATTGATCTGAAAACTGATTGTGTTTTTGTATTGAATACCAACACTGAAACCTTTTGATAGCTGAAACATGGCGCCGGGACCTCTGGTCTGAAAAAACAAATTCATGTTTTTGGGTTTTCCATTCAGGTTTTCAGTTAGCCAATTGTCATCAAAAGCTACTCCGCCATTGGCATTTTTATATTGTGATGGAATATTTCCTGTGATCAACTTGTAATAAGGAAACGGTAGATTCAATCCAATATAATCGTTGTTGAATCCAAATCCGGCAGTTAATCCATTGAAATACATTTTGTGCCTGGAATTGGCAATATTTGCCGGATTAAGTCCGGCTTGGTGGATGCCACTCATATTACTGTGCTGTAAACCTAGAAAAGTTTGAGCATGAGTGGTGAGTCCTGAAAAAATGGTGAGAAAAAGTGTAATTCTTAATGTGGCATTAATGTTCATTTTGTATTTATTTTGTGAAATGTATAGTCAGAGAAAAGTGGCAGGTCTGCTGTCATTTTGTGCATTGAGTATTGCTCTTGCAATAGCATTAGATGCTTTCGGTGCACACGGATTGAAAAAGATCCTTTCACCGGAGCGAATTCTAGTATTTGAAAAAGCCAATCATTATCTGTTGTTTCAAAATCTTGCACTCTTATTGCTTTTAAACCTCAATATTACTAAGAATTTGTCATACTTGCCAATTGCAATTAACATTTTACTGGCGGGAGTTTGGATATTTTGCCTCTCGCTTTACTTAGCTGCATTTAAAGAACTACCCGGTTGCAGTTCTTTTTCCAAGTTTGGAATAGTAGCGCCTGTCGGTGGCGTTCTAATGATTTCAGCTTGGGTATTGGTTTTTGTTTCATTCCTTAAATTTAAAAAATCCATTCAATGAAAACCATTGTATTGATGCGACATGCCAAAAGCGAACCTTCTGCTTTTTTAAAATCAGATTTTGAAAGAAAAATCATTGAAAGGGGAATTTCTGATGTCAAAAAAATAAGCACTTATTTTCTTTCTAAATATGAAATGCCTCAATTGGTGCTGTCAAGCAGCGCCATGAGAACCAAACAAACCATTCAACTGTTTTTAGAAACAACAGACATCAAAAGAATACCCGAATACATCGAAGGATTGTATCATGCTCAAGCTTCAAAAATGCTGGACATTATCAATGAGAAAATTGTTGGTTACGATTCTGCCATGATCGTAGGACACAACTTTGGCATCAGTCAGTTGGCAAATATTCTCAGTTCAAGTGGAGCCGAAGAAATGTCAACATCTTCTATCTGTATTCTAGAGTTCAAAGATCGCATCATGCCTTATGAAGGTAAATTGATCGAATACATAAAACCTAAATTGATTTGAAAGCTGCAGAAGAAGAACCAATTTGGGCTGATGAACAATCTTTATACGCAGAAGTCGTATTGCCATTGCCATTGCCAAAATTGTATACTTATAGACTGCCCTCAGAGTTTTATGAACTGGCTATGCCCGGAAAAAGGGTTTTTGTGCCTTTTGGAAATCGAAAGGTTTATACCGGTATCATCATCAATGTGACCAATGTTAAACCTGAACGATATGAAGCTCTGAACATCATTTCAGTTATAGACGATGTTCCTCTGGTTTCAATGCAACAAATAGAATTTTGGAAATGGTTGGCTGAATACTATATGTGCGGTTTGGGAGATGTCATGAATGCGGCTTTACCTGCCGGATTAAAACTCACAAGTGAGTCATTCATTGCCTTGCAAGAAGATGCAGAGTACGAATTAGATAAATTGGATGAGAGAGAAGTGCTGATATTAAAGGCACTCGAAGGCAAAGAAAAAGTTAAGGTTTCTGATTTGGAAATGCTTTTGAAATCTAAAACCTCATTTGTTAAGATCATCAAAAGTCTATACGACAGACAACTCATTGTCATGTTTGAAGACATGACAGAAAAATACAAACCTAAACGGCTGTCAAAAATCAAACTCAACCCGGAAGTTTCTGAAGAAACCCTGTCTCTTGAGTTGAGTAAATTGGAAACCAAAGCCAAAAGTCAATTTCGCGCTCTCATGGCTTTGTTTGGTGAAAAAGATAGGGATGCTGTAAAAAGTGAATTGATACGCAAATATGATCTAAGCGCACCAGCCTTAAAAGCATTGGTAGACAGAGGTTTGCTGATAGCTTATGAAGTGGATACCGATAGGTTTGCAAAAATGGAAATAAGCAATCCGGGTTATGATCTAAATGAAGCACAAAAGAAAGCAGTTGAGGAAATAAGAAAGGAATTTGAATCCAAACAAACGGTCTTACTAAATGGCGTAACCAATTCAGGTAAAACATTTGTATACATTGAATTTATCAAGGAGATGATTGCTTCTGGTAAAACAGTGCTTTATCTAGTGCCCGAACTTGCATTAACTGAGCAATTGGTAAGACGACTGGAGCTTTATTTTGGAGATGTCATGATGGTGTCTCATTCAAGATTCAGTAAGAATGAAAAAGTTGAAATTTGGCAAAAATCAGCAATAGGAGAGGTTAAACTACTTGTAGGACCCCGTTCAGCATTGTTTTCACCTATTAAAGATTTAGGTCTGATCATCATAGATGAAGAACATGAATCTTCATTTAAACAAATAGAAAAAGCACCCCGATATCATGCCAGAGATGCAGCCATCGTATTGGCTAAAACAAAGCAGGCCAAAGTATTGTTAGGTTCGGCAACACCCTCAGTGGAAACATATTACAATGCCATCAACGGTAAGTACGGTTTGGTCAATTTGAAAAGTACTTATGGCGATTCAAAACGTACAGAAATTGTTTTTGGTGATATAAAAGAAGAAACACGTACCAAATCCATGACCGGTATTTTTACCACCGAATTGTTCAATGGATTAAAGTCTTTGAGAGAAAATAAAACTCAGGCCATCATCTTTCAAAATCGCAAAGGATTTGTACCCATGCTTGAATGCAGTGTTTGTGGTTGGGTCACCAAATGCATCAATTGCGATATTGCACTAACATATTACAAATACTCAAACAATCTTCGTTGTCATTATTGTGGTTATCATCAAGAAAATATAACCAAATGCCAGGCTTGTGGCAATCACAGCATGAGTATTCAAGGATATGGAACTGAAAGGATAACAGAAGAGTTGCAGTTGTTAATGCCCGAACTAAGAGTGATCAGATTTGACCAAGATAGTACCAGGCAAAAGAATTCATTCAGAAAATTGATCAATGATTTTGAAACCGGACAAGCTGATGTAATTGTAGGAACTCAAATAGCAGTTAAAGGATTGGATTTTGAAAATGTCACTTTGTCTGCGGTAATTAATGCTGATCATTTGTTGAATTTTCCGGATTTCAGGTCGCATGAACGCACCTTTCAATTGCTGACACAATTAGCGGGTAGGGCAGGGCGAAGGAGTGTGAGAGGCAAAACCATTATTCAATCCAGACAGGTTGAACATCCTGTATTACAATACTTGAGCAATTATGATTTTAAAGGTTTTTTTGATGATCAAATCACAGAAAGGAGGCAATTCAATTATCCGCCATTCAGCAGATTGATCAAATTGACACTTAAACACAAATCACATGAAGCTTTGCAACTAGCCGCTTCGGGACTAACATCATTATTGAAAAAACAATTGGGGACAAGGGTTTTGGGACCGGAAACACCTTATGTGAGTAAAATCAAAAATCTGCACATCAGAAACATTTTGATTAAAATGGATGCTGAAAAAGACAATGCCAAAGCCATCAAAGGATTTATCCTTAAGACTTATGATTTTTTAATTCAAAACGACAACATCAAAGGTTTGCAAATGATAACAGATGTTGATTGTTATTAGGAAAAGTAGAGGCTAGTTTCCATTCAATTGATTGTAATTGTAGTATTTTAAACTACCGTTGTTGATCAATTCTTTGCTGTCTATAAGGCGGAGGATTTTGTCGAGTTTAATGGTTGTCAGAGGTTTTGGAATATAACCTTTGACATCTGTAAACGAATAGGAGCGTTCTAAATCCACAGGGTCTATTGAAGAGGTAAATATGAAAGTTGGAATATGGACATTCTCCTCTTCAAATATCAAATTCAGTTGTTTGATGAATTCCCAACCATTCATTTCAGGCATGTTCAGATCAAACATGATCACATCCGGAATGTTTTCACC
>DASWYG010000361.1:0-17276 GCA_036405075.1 Bacteroidia bacterium
CATCAAAGGTCTGCTCTTTCCCTTCTTGAATGTAAATGAGTTGGGTGATGTAATACATAATTGATTTATTTCATTCTATTTTGACCGTATAAACTTATGACTTTCCAATACAATTTCATTCGATTCATCACCTAATTTGAAAAAAAATTAAGGTATAAAAACAGGTTGAAACATTCGCCAACAGATTAAACCTAGAGACACCAAAATAAGAATCATTTAAACTAGGCTCAGTTGTATGCTCATTCAACACATAACTATCAATTAAACCGATAATAATTAACATAAATATAGCTTATCAAATTTGTACATCATTTTCAAAATGCCTGTTTAATTTTATTCAAATTTAAATCGATTAAAGTACTAGCAAATGTGCTTATTACATCAACAGTATATTCAGTATACCCAATACCAATATCACTTTATAAATGGTGTTCATCACTTTGAAATGATTTTTTCTCATCAACATGCCATTGATCAGCAGCAAAAAGAGGGTCAATAAGATGAAATAATTGCGC
Source organism: Bacteroidia bacterium (assembly GCA_036405075.1). Taxonomy (GTDB): domain Bacteria; phylum Bacteroidota; class Bacteroidia; order NS11-12g; family UBA955; genus JABMMZ01. The sequence goes on from DASWYG010000361.1 coordinate 516, forward strand.
ATCAATAAGCCATCGTGAAGTACTATACCCAATCCCCCTGAAAATGATAGTACCATTACAAATCCCAAAAATGACCTGGCTTTTTCGGGACCAATTGAAACTGGCAGTGATTGTATGTTCAATACCAAATCCCCATTGTAATTGATGAATTGCTTGACAATCTCTCTGCTGTATACCAAACTCATATAAAAAGCGCCATAAATAAATATGAATGGATAATAGCGGTTGAAATGCAATAACACTGCAAAGAAACAAGCCACACTGAGTACCGAAGCTGCGAGTTCTTTGATGAATGGCATGTGTTGCAACTTGTGTGAATACACCCATAATGCAGCGATGAACACAGTAAAGAAAATACCTATTTTAATGGATGACATATAGGCAACCAGCAAGCTCAATACATTGAACAATACATACATGTTCATTGAGGTTCCCCGGCTTACCATTCTATTTAAAATCGTAGTACCGGGACGATTGATAAGGTCCTTCTCGAAATCGTAAAAATTATTGATGATGAATCCTCCTGCAATACTGAAAACAGAGGCTAAGACAATGCCATGCAATTTAAAATCATATAAAAGATCATTGAGGGTTGTAGGCATATCACGCATCAATACAAATGCTGATAAATACTGAGCAAAAACGATCAAAAGAATGTTATACCATCTGACCAAAGACAACAAAGCAATGATCTTGAAGGCCTGTTGGGAGGGTTTGACAGATTGGATATTTTCTGTCATAACCGACTTAGAATTTATAAATGACCTGCAATTGCTGACCTTCCAACTTTTTGGCTGCTTGTTCGAAATCTTGAGTAAACCCTAAGATGAAACCACCGCCTCCACTACCGCACAATTTGAGGTAATAACTGTTTGAATCAATGCCCTCTTTCCACAATTTCTTATAATTGTCTGGAATCATTGGGCTAAAATTATCATAAACCAACTGAGACAAATTTTTCAATGAATGAAACAATGGCTTGAAATCTCTTTTTAAGAAAGCATCAATACATTCATCGTTGTATTTCTTGAATTGATGTTTGATGATGTTTCTGAAACCTTCATGTTTGCATTTTTCAAGGAAAATGGAAACCATGTTTTGAGTTTGACCCGGAACACCACTGTCCATCAAGAATATAGCCCCTTTGCCGGCTTCATCAGGAGTAGGTAAACCGACAGTGTCCAAATTGTTTTTGGATTTGATCAATACCGGTAGATTCAAATAACAGATCAATGGATCTAAACCGGAGCTTTTGCCGTGGAAATAGGATTCCAATTGACTGAACACTTTCTTCAAAGCCAATATTTCATTGCCGGTTTGATGACTGTTGATGGTCACTTTATCCGTACAATAAGTATCGTAAATTGATGCCACCAAAGCACCACTGCTGCCAACACCAAATCCCTGAGGAATGCTGCTGTCGAAATACAAATGGTTGTCTATATCGGCTTGAAGTTGTTCGAAATCAAAATGACAAGTCAATTCACCACTGTCACTCAATTTTCTGAGATATGCTGCAAAATCGCGTATATCTCTGTTAGAGTTAATGGCAAACTCATCGCTTCGTCCATCCTGTTTCAATATGCCATTGAACTTATTGAAGGGGATAGACAAACCCATAGAATCTTCAATGATGCCATACTCTCCGAAGAGCAGGATCTTTGCGTAATACAGGGGTCTTTTCAGATTCATTTATTATTTGGTTTTTAGTGGACCGGAGCCTACCGCGTTGCAAAGATACGCACCATTTTGGCAATATCCTATCAACTCTCTTTGTATGAAATCCTGAACCTTAAGGTTTTCGTCGAAAGGATTCAACAAATGAACGTTTGCTCCCGCATCCAAGGTAAACAACAAACGTGTGCCTGTTTGGTTTCTGAATTCTTTTATTTTTTCTATAATGGCCAGTGTATTGGGCTTCATCAGGATGAATGGCGTAGGTGAACTCATCATCAAAGCATGTAACATGAGCGCCTCATACTCCACCAATGCTATGAATGCGTCGAGGTCGCCGTTTCCGAGTATTTCCAATAATTTTGTCGTGTTCTCTCTTGCCGTTTGATATCGAATCTCTGCAAACGGATGTGCTTTCAACAAAGCATGTCCCGCAGTGCTTGATACAGCTTTACTGCCCTTTTCCACAATTAGTATGGTGTCACAAAAGTTCTTGAAAACCGGGTGAACCAAATGATCGATGTTCACTGCATATTCATCACTGCTTTCATTTATATCATGACATGCGCCCCATAGATTGAAACCGCCATAAACACTCCTGCAAGCACTACCAGAACCTATTCTGGCCCAGTAGGAAGCAGTTTGTTTAAAATCCGCTAATGCTTGCCCGCTGATCTTCTCATGCAGATCACACAAGCACAATGACAAGGCACTGAATGCTGAGGCAGAGGAGGCAATTCCACTGCTATGAGGAAAGGTATTGCTCGAATCTATGTCCAAATGAACCCTATCCAACCAGGTAAAAAATCGCTGTGCTTTCTCAAGAAACAATTTCAGTTTGTTTTCAAAAACTTCATTGCGTTTGCCCTCAAACTTAAATTCGATTGAAATGCCTTTGCCTGTATTGGTTTCTGTGGCTTTTATGGCTGTTTGTGTCAAAGCCTGATTTAAGCTAAAACTGATGGAAGGATTGGCCGGCAATTGCTCACCGCGCTTACCCCAGTATTTCACCAAAGCTATATTGGATGGACTGCTCCAGGCAGTTTCATATTGTGTTCCTGTTGCGCTCATTCTGATATCATTTCTTTAAAAGGGATAATTCGGTTGTAACCCTTGGATTTAAAATACTCTATTGTGTCGGTACCGGTTGCCAATACATAGTCGCCACCCCAGGCGCCTAAGCTTTTTACGGTGCCGTGAAAATCTTGAAACAACTCCTGTTTTATTGTAGGTCGACCAAGCCCTAAACTGATCTCGTTCTCTATCAATTCCAATAGCAAACAAAATTCAAAATAGTCATCATTGGCACAGATCAAACGACTGATTCTTGAAATTTGACCAATTTGTGCCTGATTCAAATCGATGTTGGAAGAGGCTATTGATTGTCTGCTGATTTGTTTTCTGTTGAGGTGTACAAAATACAATTGATCGAAAAAGTTCTTTTTCCAAACCACTTCTTCAACCATAGGGTGATCGCCATTCATGGTGTATAAAATCGGCTTACCGATCATCCCTGCTGCTACGTCAAAACCACTGCCTTTAAAGGATGCAAAATGCAATTGATATGGATTGATCTCTGCCCATTTTGCTATGTTTGCTGTTAATGTGGAACTGCTGCCCAATCCTTCATCCGGTTCAAACTCCAATTGAGTTTCAATTCTATAGTACTTATTGGGTTTTAAAAATTCTTTATTGAGCGATTTGGCATTCATCAGAAACCTCACCAATTGAATGGCAATGCCGTGATCAGTGGTTTCTGTAATCAATAAATCCGGCAAACTTAACACTGCTTGAAACCAAATGTTGCCCGATGGATCAAAACTGACCCAATCTATGCCTGGGTGGCTCGAAACTTGTTCAGTAACCCGTAAACTCTGTCCGGCTTTTGTGGGCAATACAAATGCGGTAGCGCCTTTCAGCACTGCATATTCACCGCAAATCATCAATTTTCCTTGACTGTAATACGTTCTGGACTCCAAAAAATTATTTGTCTTTTGTAGTGGTTACCGCAGGGACTTCTATGCCCCTCATTTTACAAAATATCTCAACTGCAGCACTGTAGCTGACAATTTTATCTTTGAAATAATGAACGATATCAACTTTCTCTTGTTCGGTTGCTTCCAATTGATTGAGGATGTTCAAGAGGTGCATTTTCATGTGCCCTTTTTGAATACCTGATGTAACCAATGAACGCAAGGCTGAGAAGTTCTGAGCCAATCCGACGACTGCTGCAATACGCATCAGTTCTGAAGCATTTGGATGACCCAACATGCGATAGGCAAATTTCACCATTGGATGTAAATTGGTCAATCCGCCAACTGTACCCAAGGCCAAAGGAATGTCTAACCAAAATCTGAAGACACCGTCTTTTACTTCAGCATGTGTCAAACTGGTGTATTTTCCGCTTCTTGAAGCATAGGTATGAGCGCAGGCTTCAACTGCTCTAAAGTCATTTCCGGTAGCTATGACAATGCTGTCAACACCATTCATAATGCCTTTGTTATGTGTTGTTGCTCTGTATGGTTCTATCTCTGCAATTCTAACAGCTCTCATGAATTTGCTCACAAACTCTTCTCCACTCATGTCATCACCTTCTGCCATATCGGCAACATTGGCCTTTACTTCAGCTCTCACAATACAGTTCGGTGTGTAATTGCTCAATATGCACATCACTATTTGAACACTTCTTTCATTTGCTTCCAACAACTCTGTGCGTTCAATTTCATGTTTCAGAATTTTAGAAAACTCTTCCAAAACTGAATTGATGAAATTGGCACCCATGCTATCACAGGTATCGAATGTTGCTTTTAATTGATAATATCCCGGTTCTTCAGCAGTTTTATCTATCAACTCAATACCCAATATGCCACCACCTCGCATTTGCATGTTTTTGGTGATGTGATTGGTTTCGGTATAGAATTTATCTTTGATGCTTTTGAAAAATGTTTTCAATGCTTCCGGATCTTTGCCTTCCCAAATGAAATGCACATGACCAATCTTTTCCATGTCGATGATCTCAGTACTGAAACCACCTTTGTCCAACCAGAAATTTGCTGATTTAGCTGCAGCAGCAACAACAGAGCTTTCTTCAATTGCCATTGGTACACAATACATTTTGCCATCGATCAAGAAGTTAGGTGCAACACCAAACGGCAAATAGAAATTGGTAACAGTATTTTCGATGAATTCATCGTGTAGTTTTTGCACTGTGGCATCTTCGTGCCAGTAACTTTTCATGAAGTCGATGGCCGCAGGGTCGTTGTCCATATAATTGCTGACGATCCATTCGATTTTAGCTTCTTTACTCAGTTTTGAAAATCCCTTTATTTGTGGCATTTATTTTTTTGTCAAGGTTTTAAAGTCAAGTATCTGTAACAGGTTTGTAATCCGGTTTTTTGTAATTCGCAATATTTCTTCAATTCTGAATATTCTCCTGTTGCGTGTTTTAAAAAGGCTGATGCCTGCGCATAAACAGTATTCAGTTTTGATGATCTGATGAGGTGGTAGCCATCTAAATAATTTCTAATGCCACCGCTTGCTATGATGTTATGACACTTAAGTGCCTGTCCGAGTTCAACAGCAATATGATTTGCAAATCCTATCATTTCAAAAGCCGAATGTCCTATGGTGCTCAGTGGAGTTAATTGGTCTTTCACCATTTCATCTTGCCTAAACAATTCCAAAGTTGAGAAATTGGTACCTCCATGTGCACCAAATTCAATGGCTTCAAGCGGCAGTTGCAACAATTCTTTCATAGAGGCCGGACCAAAACCCTGACCCACTTCTTTGACAATGAATTTGGTATCTATTGCATCCATCAAACGCTTAATGGTGTCAATGGGTTTAAACGCAATCTTATCTCCTTCGGGTTGCAACCACTCCTGAAGTGGATTCACATGCACGATGAGTCCGTCGGCATCCAAACTCCTGATCAGATCACTGATCTTATCAGTTTGTCCGGCTTCCAACATTTCCTCTATTTGTGCTATACCCAAATTGGCAAACAATGGTACATCGCTGCCCATATATGGTCTCACATTGAAATCATCGAAATAGGATTTGTCCTTTAATATGATTCGGCAACTGCCAAGGCCTAAACCCATTCCGAATTCTTTACAGGCTTTGGCTAAATTTCTGTTGATTCTGCCGGCCAACTCTGTGCCTCCGGTCATGCTGCTGACCCATAATGGTAAATTCAAGGTCTTACCTGCTATGGTCTTTTCCGGAACACTGTTTTGATCCGGATGGGCATTTAAAAATGGTTCGTAATAAAACCTCTCATCTCTCTCAATTGTTTGCGAGAGAAAGGCAAGATCAATGTGGTCTTTTTTTCGTTGTGAGGTCTGATTTGTATCCAAGGTGGCAGACGGCATCCAATTATAACCGCAAAGATACGATATTGTTTGTTAAAACACGATTTATTTTGACAGATGTAGGACTTGACATAAGTCCATATTATGTTGTCTTTTAAATACTTAAATCAATAAACCTCTTCATTTTCATCCTGAATAAAGTTTCGATTAAAATACTTGCAAATGCCTAAATATGGAGCCATAAAACAAAAAAGCCCTTGGTTTTGGGAAACCAAAGGCTTTTTAATGTATTCAATTTTGTATTAAACCGGAAGTCCTTGAGACTTCAAAGTTTCTTTTTGTTCAGCTGTTAATTTGGCTATTGCTTTTTGGAAAATCTTCAGATTTGTACTGTCTTTAACAAACTCTTTCAATGCATCTGCACATGGGCCTCTCAATCTGCCATTGTAGGTCAAACAAGCATCAATCAAATTACTTGCTACCATTTCATTAAAGCTTTTCAGGCGTTTCAATGCATTGGCTGCATTTACTCTGGTTCTGAATTCATAGTTCGGACCACTCAAAGCAGTCAGTGTTTCCATATTCAATTTTACCCCTGCTTTGCCATTGTATTGGTACTTTATGGCATACTCCAGCCATTTGGTTTTGATGTTGTTGTTTTGGCCGGAAATACTTGCCAATACAGCTAAATATTTCAATTTTGCCTCATTGGAAATGTCTTTACAACCCATCAATTTATCCAACGCATTTTCTGCTACCACATTGCTGCTGTCCGACATCAAGGCTGCAAATATGGCTTGGTGTTCAACAACCAAAGTGTCTGCAGCTATAAACGCATTCTTGATCTCAGCTTTACTTTCTTTCACAATGTTGTTGTACCATTCATCAGTGGCCTGATTAGACAATTGCTTGGCTATTTCAGCTTTGATACCGAAAAAGGTTTCTTTCGCATAACGTTGTTTCAGGAATGCTGCTTTTTCGCTGTATGGTATTTTAATCATGGCTGCAATAGCATCGTACCTATCAATCATGTAGATGGCTTTTTCAGCTTGAGCAAACAATTCAGAATTCGGCTTTTCGAAGGTCATTTTTTTCATGATCTTGCTCTTTTCATCAAATAACAAAAAGTCGATTTCTCCATTGGTATTTGGAATGCTGATGACCTGACTGTTGGTATCCATCACCATTATGGTTCTTCTGTCTACATTGCCATTTTTATAATAAACAGCAAATTCAACCGGCATTTTGAAACACCTGACATGTCCATTGGTTTTGTGTATTTGATCCACATTCACCTTGATGTTTTTACCATCGTTTGTATAACTCACTTTGAAATGCGGTTCACCGCCTCTGTGTATCCATTGATCAAAGAACCAATCGTAATTGAGGCCCAATCTGTCTTTCAATGCTTTTTGGAAATCCCAGGCTTCAACATTTCTGAATCCATTAACTGTGAGGTAATGTTTGATAAAACGTTTGAAATTATCGTCACCCAATTGGTACCTCAACATGCTCAATACAGCAGATCCTTTCGGATACAAACGAGTGGTACCGGCTTTTGTATGTCTTACCGGAAATAGGTCTTTCTCACTTTGCGCCAGAGCCGCATTGTATTCGCCTCTCACCGACCATTGGTAATGATCATCTCCTTCCAAATCTTTGAAAAACAATTTGGGATAGAAAGTCGCAAAACTTTCTTGTAACCAAACATCGTTGCCACTTCTGGCTGTGATCAGATCACCAAACCATTGATGGGTCAATTCATGACAATTGACGCCCATATAATTGCGGTCTTTAAAACCTCTTGCATCGGTGGTAAAAAAATCGCCAAATACTGTTGCAGAAGTATTTTCCATCGCTCCATAAAGGAAATTTTGAACCATGATCTGTGAATATGAACCCCAAGGGTAAGGGATACCTGTTTCATCTTCCAACAATTCGATCATGCGTTCAGTGTGTATGCTGGTGTACTCAACTCTGTCTTTGTATTCCGGATAATACCAAAATTGCACAGGAGTTCCTCTGCTGGTCTTGGTTTCTTTTACTTCATATATACCTATGCCCAACATCAACAAATATCCTGCATGTGGCTTAGACAATTTGTAATGCCAGGTGCTGGTGCCATTGCCATTATCCTTCATGCTCAATTTGGCCCCATTTGACAATACTTTGTATGGATTGGCCATGGTGACTACTGTTTCGGTTGTGAATTTATCGTTCATACAATCGTACATGGGAATCCAATAACGGTTGTCTATGCCTTGACCCTGAGTCCAAATCTGTCTTCTGATGTTGTCGATAGTGGTTTTACCTTTGAATTCAGGTTGGTTCCAACCAATAAAGTATATCCCTTTTTTAGGTGTAGCACTGTATTTAAAAACAACTGTGTGCTTTTCATCCCACATCAATTTCTTTGAGAACCTCAAAACAACCCCTTCTGAATTGATGGTGAAATTGACATTTTGACCATCTAAAGTTGCACTTAATATTTTAATGTCAGGTGCATCAAAAAACAGTGTATCGATGTTGTTTTGAATGGTCACAAACTCATGCGTAACAGTGCCATCCACTATACCCAATTGTGTTTGAAAACTTACCTCCACCTTCATGTGTTGCATATCAACACTGTGTTGACGTTCGGCCGCATCAGGGTCGGATAAATAATGAATGTGTTCTGTTTCTGTTTGTGCCGAAAGGCTAAGAAAGAAACAACTTATAATTAAACTTAATACAGGTTTCATTTGAAGATAAAAGGCAAATATAAAACAATAGCCCGTTTATCAAAACCTTTATCGATAGATACCGAAATATTCGTTGCCTTGAGCGTCTACAGAAGCTCTGTACATGCCGCTGCTGTTGAAGGGCAATTCAATGTTGCCTTTGGTGTCCAATGCTATGAGTCCGCCTTCTCCACCTATCTTAACCAATTTGTCCATCACCACTTTATCACAAGCTTCTTTTAAAGTCAGGCCTTTGTATGCCATTAAACAACTGATGTCGTAGGCCACAACCGATCTTAAAAAAAGTTCACCATGGCCTGTGCAGCTGATGGCACAGGTTTCGTTGTTGGCGTAGGTTCCTGCACCAATAACAGGTGAGTCACCGATACGACCGAATTTTTTGTTGGTCATACCACCTGTACTTGTAGCCGCCGCTAAATTGCCATCTTTGTCGAGAGCAACAGCCCCAACTGTTCCCATTTTTTTCTCAGACTTAGAATGATCGAGTGTGAATTGATCTCCGTCTTTTAATTCCAGCCATTGTTTGTAGCGATGTTCGGTATCAAAATAGGCCGCAGATTCGAATTCGAGTCCTATGGATTTTGCGAATGCTTCAGCACCCTGACAGGCCATCATTACGTGTTCAGATTGTTGCATGATGCCTTTGGCGAGTAATATTGGGTTTTTTACACCTGTTACACCACATGCTGCTCCGGCCATTAAGGTTTTACCTTCCATCACTGCGGCATCCATTTCATGCGAACCAATGTGGTTGTATACTGCACCTTTTCCGGCATTGAACATGGGGTAATTTTCTAGTTCGATGACTGAAGCAACAACAGCATCCAAGGATGTGCCTCCTGCTTCAAGAACCTTACGCCCTGCTTTTAAGGCTAAAGAAAGTCCTTTCAGGTAGGCTGCTTCCAATTCGGGGGTCATCAAAGACCTCTCAATGGTGCCAGCACCACCGTGAATGGCTAAAGTAAACATTTAAGAGAGATGATTAAACCAACATTTTAACCGGTTCTTCCAACAATTCTTTCAAAGTATTGAGGAATTTAGAACCAACAACGCCATCTACTACACGGTGATCGCAACTCAAGGTCACTTTCATCACATTGGTTTTGGCGATTTGTCCGTTTACGATACCAACTGTTTCCTTAACTGCTCCTACTGCGAGGATACAAGCATCAGGTGGGTTGATGATGGCTGTGAATTCTTCAATGCCAAACATGCCCAAATTGGAAATGGTAAATGTATTGCCGGCCCAATCATTGGGTTGTAGTTTTTTATCTTTTGCTTTAGCATTGAATACTTTCACTTCTGAGCTAATGGTAGAGAGTGATTTTTGATCTGCAAATCTCACCACCGGCACCAATAAACCGTCTTCAACCGCCATGGCCACACCGATGTGAATGTGGTGATTGAATCTGATTTTAGTCCCCAACCAACTGGCGTTCACCCAAGGGTGTTTTCTCAATCCAATTGCGCTGGCTTTAACGATCATATCGTTGACAGAAACTTTTACCTCGCCTGATGCATTGATTGCAGCTCTGGCTTCTAAAGCTTTGTCCATATTGATTTCCATTGTGAGGTAGAAATGCGGAGCAGTAAATTTGCTCTCTGCCAATCTTCCTGCAATGGTTTTACGCATTTGAGAAACATTTATTTCTTCGAAACTTTCAGTTCCTGAAATGTATGAAGCAGCAGCAGGTGCTGCAACTTGACTTGATGAACCTTTGAAATTTTCTATATCGCTTTTTACGATTCTGCCATTTTCACCCGAACCTACAACTGCTTGAATGTTGATGCCTTTTTCAGCAGCGAGCTTCTTAGCCAACGGAGAGGCTTTTACTCTGCTGTCTTCGTTGTTTGAAACAGGAACTTGAGCAGCTACTGCCGGAGCAGAAGTGGTATTTGAAGCTGCAGGAGCTTCTTGTTTGGCTGTTTCAGTGGCTTTAGGTGCAGAACCTGAACCATTGAGTAATGAGGCGAAATCTTCACCTTCTTTTCCCACAATGGCAATCACTGCATCAACTGCAGCGGCATCACCTTCGGAAATTGCAAAATGCAAAATGGTACCTTTTTCGTAGTTTTCAAGGTCCATGGTAGCTTTATCGGTTTCTACTTCTGCAAGTATATCACCGCTTTTTACCGTATCACCAACTTTGAAATTCCACTTTCTAACGACACCTTCAGTCATGGTATCACTCATTTTGGGCATCTTGATTGCTACAGCCATAATGTCTTTTTAAAATCTAACTGCAAACCTAAGGATAATGCTTCAAAAGAACAACTATTTATCCATGAGGTAAATGACCTGTTATAAGCCTTAAGAATGTGCTCTGATTTTCTGAACCAAATCAGGCATGACAAATTTGTCTTAAACAGAAAAACCCCTGAATTTACAGGGGTTTTTCAATAAATTTGATTAATTAGTGTGCGTGAGTTGAATCTGAATGTGCCTGAGCATCCATCGCTTTTTCCAATGAATCCACCATTTTAGCATTGGCATCGTTGATCACTTCAATTGCACTGTCTCTTTTCTGCTCTTCTGCTTGTTCCACTTTTGCATCATTTCCGCACGCTGCAGCTATCACAGCAATCGTTGCGAATAAAAAGTACTTTTTCATATAGTTGGTTGCGAATATGCTAATTTTCTTCTAAAAATCCATAACCGAAAGTCCCAAATCATCTGGAAAAAATGCATCTCTGAAATATTTGATTTCATATCCCCCTTGTGGATTCACCAGAACTGCAACAATGTCATACCTAACTTCTAAATTAACATCATTGAGTCTACTCAGATAAATTTCTGCTGCTTCTGCCATCATGTTTTGTTTCTTTTTGTCGACAAATGACTCCGGCGGACCAAAAAAATCGCTGTTTCGAGTTTTCACTTCAACCAAAACCAAACAATTTCCATCCTTTGCAATCACATCAATCTCCAATTTCCCATTTCTCCAATTTGACTCCAAAATATCGAAGCCTAAGCCTGCTATGTGATGTCTGGCTAATTCTTCACCTGTTACACCCAATTCATTATGCTCTGCCATCCTTCAAATTTAAAACCGGAAATGAAGCATTAAAGCATGCATTTGATCATTGAACCAAATCATTAACAGAATGACCATTTTACCAAGTAATGAACCATTAAAGCTACAAATGAGTGTCAAAAACGCAGTCTATCAACAGAGTTTTCCACCGTTGAATGAGCATTAATACTCAAAATTTGAAATTTTTTCAATTTGATGTAACTTGCATCTTGAAACTTCTCCGCATGACTAAAAAAACACAGGCAGCCAATATTGTCGATGAGCACATTTCTCGTCTGAATCACCCTTTAGAGGATGTTGTTCAGGCATTGAGAAAAATCATCACCGGTTCAGATGAACAGGTGGGTGAACACATTAAATGGAACTCACCCGCTTATTACTATAAAGGACCAATGGGTGCTTTTGATCCTAAGACCTATCAAAAGGATCTAGTGGTCTTACATTTACACAAACCGAATCAAATTCTCATGGTATTTCCAACCGGTGCTAAAATTGCAGACAGTTCAGGCACTTTGGAAGGCAATTATGAGGATGGCAGAAGAATGATCACGATTAGAAATTACCAAGAATTGGAAGCCAAATCTCACCAGATTCAATCCATTATTAAGAACTGGCTTTCGCAAGTCATTTAAAATCAACTATGCATCACCTTATCCCGGATTTCAGACTAAAGTCGTGCGGACTGGTATCTGAAGCATTCATCGAAAAAGGCATCCTCAGTTTTAAGGAAGCCATGCACTTTGTCAAACAATTGCCTTATCACAGAAATGCCGACAAAAACGATTCACTTATTGTGCTCAAGGAACTCTGTGGAACTTGCAGCACCAAACACGCTGTCATAAAAAGATTGGCTGATGAACAAGGTGTTGAACACACCGAACTGGTGCTTGGCATTTTTATGATGAATGGTGAATTCTCCAGCAAGGTCAGTGATGTCCTGCAACGCTATCACCTCGAAGCTATTCCTGAAGCGCACAATTACCTCAAATACCGGGGTCATATCATCGATCTGACGTTTGATTCTGAAGAATCCGAACATTTTTCGGATCAATTGGTTTCTGAAATCATCATTTCCCCTGATCAAATTCTGGATTTTAAAGTTCATTTCCATCAGGAATTTCTTAAGAAATGGCTCAGTGAACATGAAGAGATTCCATACAGATACGTTGAACTTTGGAACATTCGCGAACAGTGCATTCAATCTTTGGCTTCTTAATACCACTGAACTGAATGGGCGATTTCACCATCAAATATTTACTTCCCCTTTTTGTTGTTGCAGTTCTGGTCGGGTATTATATCGATTACCGAAAAGACAAGAAGTATTTCCTAATTCAATTGAAAGCAGCTGCCGGCATGGTGGCTTTTCTGATACTGTTCATTGTGCGTTCATTGATGAAAGATTTCTTTGATGAGTATTTCTATCTCAGCTACCCCATTACCTATGGTGCCTCATTCTTCCTAGTAAACCACCTGTTGAAATTAATAGCAGTGAGGAAACCCGAAAAGGAATAAATTCAACCTTCGGTTTATTTAAAAAAAGAAAATGATGTGCAGTATCTCACTGCCTGTTGACAATCGATTTAATCGACGTTATCGTGCAAATATTTGTTGCCGTTGTCTTTGAAGCGAATGCCTTTATTGTCCTTGTCTTCTTCCAGAGATATCTTAGAAAATTCCATTCCAGGTTGAGGCTCTTCCAATACAATGTTGTGTCTTTTATAAGCAGGCACATCCAAATCGTTCAAATTTCTTGAGCGATTGTCATTTTGATTATGATTCACAGGCGCATGATTGAAATTATTGCGTCTGATGGTGAACTCTTCAAAAGTGGTTTGTACAACAGGTTTTACAACTTCCTTAGGTGTTTCTTCAACATTTAAAGGAATTGAAGCGATGTTTTCAAAGTCAATTTCAATAACACCTTCGTCAACTAAGTTGACTTCCTCTTTCACTTCTTTTACTGCTTCTTTAACTGCTTCAATCTTTCCAGCTTGTTTGAGACCATGATCAAAACCGGTTGCAACAACAGTAATGGCAATTTCTTTGTCCAATGCTTCGTTGTATGTCAAACCGTGTTTCAGGTTGGCGTTTAAGCCTGCTTCATTTTGGAAGAAGGTTAGGATTGCATCGATCTCATTGGCATAAGGTTCTTCCTTACCGAAGGAGATATTGAGTAGAATGTGTTGAGCTCCTTCTATACTGTTCTCATCCAACAAAGGTGAATCCAATGCCATTTGAGAAGCTGTTAATGCGCGATCGTCTCCAATTGCAACACCTGTGCCCATAATGGCTCTGCCACTGCCTTCCAAAGCGGTTTTAACGTCTCTGAAATCCACGTTTAAGAAACCATCAACGGTAATGATCTCCGCAATACCTTTTGCTGCAGTAAACAAAACATCATCTGCTTTTCCCAAAGCTTCTCTGATTCTCAGATTAGAGAACATTTGGAGTATACGCTCATTGCTGATCACCAACATGGCGTCTACATGCGGTTTCAGATCTTCTATACCTTTATCGGCTTTTAAAGCTTTTGCAGGACCTTCATTTTTAAAAGGACGGGTAACAATACCAACGGTGAGTATACCCATTTGCTTCGCTTTTTGTGCAATTACAGGAGCTGCACCTGTTCCGGTACCACCACCCATACCTGCTGTGATGAACAACATTTTGGTATTGTGTTTCAGTGCCTCTTCAATTTGCATGAGACTTTCCATTGCACAACGCTTACCAAATTCAGGGTCACCACCGGCGCCCAAACCTTCTGTAAGGTTGCTGCCCAATTGTATTTTGTTGAGCACAGGACTTCTTTCGAGGTGCTGAGCATCTGTGTTGCAAAGATAAAAATCGACACCCACTATACCCTTCTGGTACATATAGTTCACGGCGTTACTACCACCGCCTCCTACACCCATCACTTTGATGATAGAAGATTGTTCTTTGGGTAATTCAACTTTAAAATAATTCATAATGATCCTTGTTTGGAAATTTAATGCTTGCCTTATTTGAAATCGTCCATGGCTTGATCATCGTCGATCCAGCGTTTGAAACTGCCTATGAATCCTTTCATGAAACCAGTAGAGTTTTCACTGGATTTCACTTTTTCTTTTTTCACCGCTTTGTAGTTGTTATCGGATTGGCCAGGTTCAAGGTCTTCAAAACCTTTCAACACCAAACCTATGCAAGTAGCATACATTGGGCTTCTCACTTCATCTACCAATCCTTTTCCTAAATGTGGATCGGGCATTCCGATCTTAACTTCACAACCCAATGTGTATTCTACCAAATTGCCAAGGTCTTTCAATTGAGCACCTCCACCTGTTAACACAACACCCAAATTGAGTTTGTCCATATAACCTGACATTTTAATTTCGTCGTGTACCATCAGGATGATCTCTCTGACACGAGCATGTATCACATGCGCCAAATTGCGCTCCATGATTTGCTTGGCTTTTCTGTCACCTATACCGGGAACAGTAATCAACACATTGCTGCGAGTACCCTCAACGATGGCATGACCGTATTTTGTTTTGATCAATTCAGCCTGCTTAGGTAAAATTCCAAATGCTTCAACGATGTCTGAAGTGATCACTTCACCACCGAATGGTATAACGGCAGTGTGTCTGATTTTTCCGTCATAGAAAATCGCAAGGTCAGTTGTTCCACCACCAATGTCGATGATGGCAATACCTGTTTGCAACTCTTCTTCATTGAGTACTGCGTAGGCAGATGCTATTGGTTCAACAATCACATCCGATGCTGTAAGACCTGCATTCTCAACACATTTTACAATGGTTTTAGCTGCACTCACTCTTCCGGTAACGATGTGGTATTTGCATTCGAGTTTTGTACCCGGCATGCCTTCCGGCTCTTTGGTGGTGAACCTCGAATCGATGGTGTATTCCTGAGGAACTGCGTGAAGTATTTTAGAACCCGGTTCAACTGCAATTCTGTACTGCTCTTTGTTCATCTCAAGCAATTCTGATTTGGTGATTTCAGATTCAGAATTCTCGCGAATACGAACACCGTTTTGTTGAAAGCTTCTGATGTGTTCACCTGCAATACCAACGTGAACAGCATTGATTTCTACATTTGATATTTTAGAGGCTTGTGCAATTGCGCCTTTGATGGCATCTACAGTTTTTGCGATATTGGTAACTTCACCTCTCATAACACCGCCCAATGAGGGTTGTGAACCCACACCGAGGATGTTGATTTTTCCGTTTTCATTTCTTTGTCCTACTATCGCACACACTTTGGTGGTTCCGATATCAAGACCTACTATCAATTTATTGGACATACTTTCTGATTCTTTCATGGTTGTGTATTCGTTGCGTTTGTTGTTGTATTGTTGGTAACCGGAACCGCGTCATCCTTTCTTTCTGCAACAATCTGACCTTCAAACTTCAGATTGATGGTTTTGTATTTATCCCATCCCACATTGTTTAGACCTTTAAAATAGAAGGTTTTCAACTGTTCGAACTTCGAAACCAAACGATCCCCGGAACCAAATACAATACTATGATTTCCTACCTTAGGAATCAATATTATATCCAGATAATTATCTACATACAACTGTTCAATTTGAGCTCTCCAGAACTCATCCGACTGACAATAGTCTGCAATGGCTAAAAGATCCTGTAAAACTTTGGTCTTAGCAAAAGTCGAATCCATTAGTGTTTCCGTGATGTTTCCACTTGCTACAGGCACTCTTGGCGTAAAGTTTTCATGCAGTGGCATCTTGTATCCATTTTTTGCTACATAATACCCTTGACGTTGAGAATTATATACCCTGAGCACCGGATTCCTTTGCATGACCTTGATGATCAATTTCCCCGACAGATCAATCGATACATCTGCCTTTTCAATGAATGCATTTTTCTCTAAATTGGATTCCATCTCATCCAATTTTAAATTGTTCCTTTGCGTCCCTAAAATCATCCTCAATGAGTCGCCACCTTTGATGATGTTCATTACTTTGAGGCTGTCTAAAAACGATAA
>DASWYG010000362.1:0-4006 GCA_036405075.1 Bacteroidia bacterium
CAACGACATCATGCGCTTCCAATGTGGCGTACTTAGTCTCAGTAAAGGTGACGCTTACATTACTTTCAATAAAAACAGAGTTAAAGAACTGAATCTTAAAATCGGCGATCAGATCAGGGTGAAACTTGAAAAAGACAACAGTGAATTTGGATTCGACCTCTGCGAAGAGTTGAAAATATTGTTTGAACAAGATCCTGAAGGACTTGAACGATTTCGCAAACTGAAACCCGGCATGCAAAGACAAATCATTTATTTTACAGGCAATGCCAAATCTTCGCAAGTTCGGATTGGCAGAGCCATCAACATGTTTACCAAACTAAAAGAAATTCCCGAAGGAAAAGAAACTTTCAGATACTTGTTTGGAAAGGAGGGCCAATAAGTGTCAAAGTTTGTAGCCATCGACTTCGAGACAGCCAATTACAATAGTTTCAGCGCTTGTGCAGTTGCTATAATAACGGTTGAAGACCATATTGTGACGGACCGTTACTATTCTTTGATTCAACCACCGGGCAATATATACTTCAAAGGATTCTGCGAATTACATGGCATTTATCCCGAACACACAGAAAACTCACCTACTTTTTATGACATCTACAACGAAGTAAAAGATCGTTTGGAAGACGAGGTAGTGGTGGCACACAATGAAGGTTTTGACCGCAATGTTTTAAAACGCACTTTGGAATATTATGACCTAAGTCAGGGTGCTCTTAAATTGGATAAAAAATGGGAGTGTACAGTTCGAATTTACCGCAAATTGGGCTTTAAGAAAAATGCTCTTAATGTATGCTGTGAGCGCTTTAACATACCCCTTGACCACCACAATGCACTCTCTGATGCCGAGGCTTGTGCTACCCTCTATAACATGTTCCTGCAAAAAAAAGTGCCAATGTGACCATTATCACTTAAAAAACTTAATTTTGGATTTAATTTTGTACCTGTAAATCACAATTAAAAAAATCATTTTTATGAAAATAGAACAAATTTACACCGGATGTATCGCACATGCCGCCTACTATATTGAAAACAATGGAGAAGCTGCTATTTTTGATCCATTAAGGGAAGTTCAACCTTATATTGAGAGAGCCCAAAATGACCATGCTAACATCAAGTATGTTTTTGAAACTCACTTTCATGCTGACTTTGTGTCAGGACATTTGGATTTAGCTAAAAAAACAGGAGCTAAAATCGTTTATGGTCCTACGGCCAAACCCGGATTTGAGGCAACTATCGCTGAAGACGGACAAATTTTCAAAGTTGGTAACTATACAATTAAAGCCATACATACTCCAGGTCATACCATGGAAAGCACCTGTTATTTGGTTGCAGATGAAAATGGTAAAGAACATGGTATTATAACCGGTGACACATTGTTTATTGGTGATGTGGGAAGACCTGATCTAGCGCAGCATTTGGTGACAGATTTGACTCAGGAAAAACTTGCCTCTACACTTTTCGACTCTTTGAGAAATAAAATCATGCCTTTAAACGATGACCTCATCGTGTATCCAAATCATGGAGCAGGCAGTGCTTGTGGTAAAAACATGAGTAAAGAAACCACAGATACCTTAGGACATCAAAAAATGGTGAATTATGCTTTGAGAGCCAATATGTCTCGCGAAGAATTTGTTAGTGAACTACTGGATGGGTTGACTCAACCACCTAGTTACTTCCCTAAGAATGTGGTGATGAACATCAAAGGATACGAAAGCCTGGACGAAGTAATGGACAGGGCAATGAAAGGATTAAGTCCTGAAGAATTTGAGTTGGTAGCCAATGAAACCGGTGCTTTGATGCTCGATACCCGCTCACCTGAAAATTTCTCCAAAGGCTTTATTCCCAATTCAATAAACATTGGCATCGATGGCAATTTCGCCCCTTGGGTAGGTGCATTGATACCAGACATCAATCAAGACGTTTTACTCATCACAGACGAAGGCAGAGAACAAGAAGTGGTGACAAGAATGGCAAGAGTTGGATATGATCACGCAATAGGATTTTTAAAAGGCGGCTTTAAGTCTTGGCAAGAATCCGGCAAGCAAATAGATCAAGTTGTTAGAATAACTGCAGATGAATTGGCCGCAAGAGTAAACGAAGATTCTATCATCATAGATGTTAGAAACAATGGTGAGTACAATGCAGAACATTTGGAAAATGCCAAACATATTCCACTCGACTACATCAACAACCATTTAGCTGAATTTCCTAAAGACAAACCATTTATTATCCATTGTGCCGGCGGTTATAGAAGCATGATAGCTGCCTCAATATTAAAATCAAGAGGTTGGGATAATTTTGTTGAAGTCATTGGTGGATTCAATGCGATTGCAAAAACCAATTTGCCTAAAAGCAATTTTGTTTGCGCATCTAAAAAGTAAAAAGAACTCATATTTATAATGAAAAAATTTTGGCTGACTACCCTTAGCGGGTTAGTCTTAGGGGGAATACTTGGCTTTATTTATTGGAAGTTTGTCGGCTGTGAAAGCGGTGCTTGCGCTATTACGTCAAGCCCAATAAATTCAACCGGTTATGGCATGCTAATGGGTGCATTGGCTTTGAGTTCAGGTTGGCCAAAAAAATCTAGAAATACAAATCAATCATAAAAAAATGAACATAGAAAAAATGATTCTTGACAAAACTGCGACCATTGTCGATGTCAGAACACCTGAAGAATTTATGGGTGGCCATGTAGCCGGCTCACTCAATATTCCACTCCAAGAGATCCCCGACAGGATGAATGAGATCAAAAGCCTTAAATCGCCTCTCATACTGTGTTGCGCCTCAGGAGGAAGAAGCGGAAACGCTCAACGTTACTTATCACAACTTGGCATCGAATGCTACAATGCAGGGTCATGGTTAGACGTCAATTTTCTGGTCAACTCAAACGCTTAATCGATCATGCTGGCAACCATTAAAAAACTTTTAGGCTTCGGCCCTTCAGTGAATTACGCTGAATTGGTAAAAAACGGAGGTATCATTGTTGATGTAAGAACCAAAGGCGAATACTCTTCTGGACATATTAAAGGATCAATTAATATCCCCTTAGATCAACTTTCTGTCAATTTATCCAAATTCAAAGATAAAAACCAAGCCATCATCACTTGTTGTGCTTCGGGTATGAGAAGTGCTTCAGGAAAAAGCATACTGAAATCTAATGGATACAGCAATGTGCACAATGGTGGCTCATGGATATCCCTCAGAAATAAAATCTGAAAATGAAATTCAACTTTTCAAATACCTTGCTTAAAGGCTGGAGTTTCTCAAGATGGCTGCGATTGATTTTGGGTTTAAGTATAGCCATACAAACCATCTATCAGCCTGATTTCATTATGGGAACTTTGGCGCTTACATTGTTGTTGCAGGCAGTCTTCAATGTGGGTTGCTGTGCAGGTGGCAATTGCAGTGTAAGCAACAAAACACAATCAGAGCAGACTTTGGAAAATACAACTTTTGAAGAAATCAAATGACATGTCACAAGAAAAATTCAATTCGGTAATCAATGGTGAACAACCTGTTTTGGTCGACTTCTCAGCCGAATGGTGTGGGCCATGCAAAATGATGAAACCCATATTGCAAGAACTCAAAACCATAATGGGTGATAAAATCAGAGTTTTGAAAATTGATGTTGATGAAAATCCGGCCATTTCAAGTGCTTTCAGAATACAAGGCGTACCAACATTGATCTTATTTCAAAAAGGCAATGTACTATGGCGCCAAAGTGGGGTCATACCTGCTCAGCAATTAAGCAAGATCATAGAAGAGCATTCGAAATAAATCCTAATCCTACAGAATTAAGCTGTAAATGTGATTCAATAAGCATTTACAGCTTTTTTTATACTCATTATTGAGTCCTTTGTTGGGTACACAAATCGTATAAAATCTTCAAATCATGCCATTCAGAATTTTGCTGTACTTGACTAAAATAAGCCTTAGCGTATTTCAATTTTAATTGATGTCCATTTCTTTCCATTACCAATGGATTCACTTTAACCTGATAGTCTACTTCCCC
>DASWYG010000363.1:0-16724 GCA_036405075.1 Bacteroidia bacterium
TGATTCAGAATCATTTAAATTTGAAGAATCTCCTGAAGAACAATTAAATCTATACAACACTTTTTGGTTAAACCACAATTGTGAAGGTTCCGATTATCTGGAGTACAATTTAAGTTTCAGTCAAAGACATTTCGCACAACCAGAAACACCGCCCCCTGATTCTTTTCTTTAAGAAAGCCGATAGATAGTTTCTATTGGACAATACATTTAACAATGGGAATTTCCATTTGAACAAGATAACCTATCTTAAAGAGAGAATTAAAATGCAAATTATAAACACAAAAAACGAAATAAAGACCAACGCACCTATTCAACTATCAGAGCTACAAATAGAGAGAGGAGAAACACAGAAAGATGTAAACACCACAGTCTTAACAGAATTGGTGAACATTTTTGACAATAAAAAACCCATTAAAGTTCTTGATCTGCCATGTGGAGAAAAGCTATTTCTTAGCTATTTAAAAGCCCTGTTTCCATCGGCCGAATTGCATGGTGCCGACATTATGGTGCCAAAAATGATCGAGGACATCACCTTTCATAAAATGGATTTGACCCGAGAATTTACCATTCCAGATGATGAAAAATTCGATCTGGTAACTTCTATCAGTGGAGTGATGATGTTTAGCAATACCAAATCATTTGTAGAAAACTGTAGCCGACGTTTAAAAACCGGTGGCACTTTGGTGCTTACCAATGACAATTCATCAACCATTATTGACAGACTTTCATTCTTATCCATTGGAAGATTGCGTCAATTCAAATTGGTATTTGAAGACAATGAAGCCATGACTCAGAATATTCCAATCCAGGAATTGATACGTTTACTTCGCAATAATGGCATAGAGGTCAATAAGATCACTTACACATCTTTTTATCCAAAGGATTTGAAGTATTTGCCTTTTGTATTATTAATGGCCCCAATTCAAATGTTGTATTTGGGATTGGTGAAAACCACTTTGCCAAAGCCTTTGATTCGTCAGATGTTCAGTTTAAAACAATTTTTATACAAACATTATGTGATCTACGGCACAAAAGTGAAGTAATTACTTTTACTTATAGTATTAGTTTACAGGCTATTAAGTTATCAAAACTATGCAATTTCTTGCATAACGGTCAACTCATTTACTTACTTTCTCGATTTTAATTTTAAGTGGACTTTGGGGTCTAAATGATTCCCACTTATGAATTTTATTCTTGTTTAGCGCTTTAAATTGAATAATTCAACAATATTATTCAGCTTTATGCTGTGTTTAAATTTTGAAAATAGGATAAAAAGGTGGTTATTTGCCACTGAAAACACCAAACTGCACGCCTATGCAGATGAACAGAATTACACAAAACACAGATATCGGAAACTAAACAAAAATGCTATTTAATTCCTTAGAATTTGCAGTATTCCTGCCAATTGTTTTCTTATTGTATTGGTATGTATTCAATAAGAATTTAAAGCTACAAAATTTACTTTTGCTCGTATCCAGTTACATCTTTTATGGATGGTGGGATTGGCGTTTTTTAACCATGATGGCTTTCACCACTCTGATCGACTATTGGGTGGGTATTGGTTTAATGAACAACAATAATAAAACCCAAAGAAAAGTGCTGTTGTTCACCAGTGTCATTTTGAATTTGGGTTTGTTGGGGTTCTTCAAATACTACAATTTCTTCATTGAAAGTTTCTCTGCTGCTTTTACTTTTTTTGGACAACCTTTCAATGTTTCTACCTTGAACATCGTTTTACCGGTTGGTATCAGTTTCTATACTTTTCAAACCATGAGTTATGCGATTGATGTGTATCAAGAAAAATTAAAACCTACTAAGGACATCGTATCATTTTTCAGCTTTGTGAGTTTCTTCCCTCAATTGGTTGCCGGCCCTATTGAGCGTGCTTCAAATCTATTGCCTCAATTTTATGTTGAACGGAAGTTTGACATGCAAAAAGCAATTGATGGCAGCAGACAAATGCTTTGGGGCTTGTTCAAAAAAATTGTCATTGCAGATAATTGTGCCGTTTATGTCAATGATATTTTCGGCAATTATGAAGCATACAATGGCATCACTTTGTTGATCGGCGCCATCTTTTTCACCATACAGATCTACGGCGATTTTTCCGGTTATTCAGATATTGCAATTGGCTGTGCCAGATTGTTTGGATTTAACCTGATGCAAAACTTTGCCTATCCATTTTTCTCAAGAGATATGCCTGAATTGTGGAGGCGTTGGCACATTTCATTGACCTCATGGTTTCAGGATTATGTTTATTTTCCATTGGGAGGAAGCAGAGGCAGCAAATGGATGAGGGTCAGAAACACTTTCATTGTTTTTATACTGAGTGGACTATGGCATGGTGCTAACTTCACCTATCTGTTTTGGGGATTCATTTTTGCGGTTTATTTATTGCCCAATTTGCTGTCTGACAAAAAAGTTAAAAAGACAAAGGTGGTTGCCGAAGGACGAATGTTTCCAAACATTACTGAAGTATTTCAAATGCTCACTACCTTCATTTTAGTGGTATTGATCACCATATTTTTCAGGGTAAGAGACATGTCAGAAGGCATGGATTTTCTAGGTGAAATTTTCTCCGGCAGCATTTTGGCTTTGCCTGAAGTATTCCCTATAAAAATGTTTTCATTAATAGCCATTATGTTTATAGCAGAATGGTTGCAAAGAGACAAATTACACGCACTTGAAATCGGCAATATGAAAATACCTGCAGTGCTGAGATACAGTATTTATTACGGAGTTATAGCCATCATTTTATTGATGGGAGGCAGTCAACAAGATTTTATTTATTTCCAATTCTGATGCAAGTGAGATCCTATCTTTTAAAACTAGCGTTGTTCGTACTTCCATTGCTGATGTTTTTCGTCTATCTGGAATATGAATTGAGACAAATACCAAATGATTTTAACTACAAATCGGGGTATTTGGAAAAACATGCAGACAGCTTGGAAGTTTTGATATTGGGCAGTTCACACAGCTTGAGTTTCATTCGCCCTGAATTGATGAAATCTAGTGCCTTCAATGCTGCAAGTTTGCACCAGACACTCAAATTCGATCGCCTCATTTACGAAAAATTCAAAGGTCGAATGCCCGAATTAAAAACGGTCGTCATCCCAATTTCTTATGGTTCCTATTTTACTTCATTGTCTCATGGTAAAGACAAATGGCGTTTGAAAGATTATAAATTGTATTATGATTATGATGAAGTGGGTCTATACTATACTCTTAATGTATTGAATGGCAGTACACCACATCAGATCAGAGAAGTGTTATCCTACAAAACCAAAAATGAACATTTGATTACCTGTTCTGAAAAAGGTTTTGGATTACAATTTTCAAGAAATGCCCAAGCCAATCTCGAAAAAACAGGAATCAAGGTAGCAAAAGCTCATACACGTGAATGCTCTGATGAATTCATTGATGAAAACGTCACTGCTTTAGATGCCATCATTAAATCATGCTCAGACAGAAACATCAATGTGATCCTATACACTGCCCCTGCCTGGCACACATACAGAGAGAACATTGATTCAGCCACCATGCAAAAGACCTATGACATCACTCAAAAACTAATTAAAAAATACAGCAACATCAAATACATCAATTATTTTGAAGACAGCAGATTCATAAATTCAGACTTTAGAGATGTTGATCATTTGAATGAAAATGGAGCCACTAAATTTACCAGAATTTTTATGTCGGATGCCGGCATAGAATAACTGAATTTTTGATCTAACTCGTTGTTACATTTGTCTCTAATGTCGGCAGTATCATTGCATAAAAGCTAATCTTAAGAATTTAATACCATTTCTACATCCATAATGATTTCAAAACCCATCATTTGAAGCGGATGATAGATGAATCGGTACTGACTGAAATTTCAAACTATTGAGTATAAACCACTATTAATCAAGCAGATATTTAACATTTGAAATTCAATTAAAAGAAAGAAAATCATTTAAAATCGGCTGCGAATTGATCTTTAAGTGCTATTTTTGACGCGAATATTAAAATGAAAACACGAAATCCCTATTATGACAATTTAAAATTCATCTTGATGATTTTGGTGGTGCTGAGCCATTTTGGTTTCGAACAAAAAAACGAACCAAGTATGCACGCTATTTTAAATTTATTGGCTGCATTTGTGGTTCCGGTTTATGCAGTCATATCAGGTTTTTTTTCCAGAAAGATAACAGCTCAAAGAAAAGAAGATGTGCTCACCTTGCTACTGCCCTATTTGATACTTGAAGTTTTGCATTTGGGTTTTACCAAAATTACCGGATTGGGTAAAGGTGATGTTCACATTGAAGTGCCAACTTATCAAAACTGGTATTTGTTGACCTTGTTTTTTTGGAGAATGATGATTCCATATTTTCGTTTTGTGAAGCCATTGACAGGAATATTCATAGCATTGTGCATTGGCTTTTCTGTTGGTTTTTTTGGAGAGTTCAATGATTTTCTTGACTTGCACAGAACCTTGTATTTTTTCCCATTTTTCATCATTGGATATTACACGGATGATCTGCTGGCGGTGATTGAAAAATACAAGTCACTTAAATGGTTATCTGCCATATACTTAATCGCTTTTGTTGTTGCCATTTCATATTTCACGATCAGCAAAACTGAAATTGCAGAAAAACTGCTGTATTTATTTGCACCAATGTTTGGCTATGGCAAAGATTTGGGGAATTTTGTTATGCGTCTGGGTGCATTTGGTGTCACATCTATTACAGTATTTGCATTTTTAATGGTGATGACCAACAAAACGACATTCTTTACCAAGTTTGGTGCCAACACATTCAATGTCTATGTGTTTCACATGTTCATTGTTTGGCCTTTGATCCCATTGTTGCAACCATATACCCCTATTTTATCTGAATCTTTGGCCTTGGTTTTATCCATCATGATCACGTTCTTTTTGTCTTCCTCAAAATTGGCTCCGGTATTCAAACCCATTACCAATCCATTATCTTTGTTCCCTTCAAAGGGAAAACAAATTCAATGAAGACCATTATCATCGTCGTAATTGCGGCATTAACTGCAGTTGTACTTTGGTTCATGAAATCCGATAAAAGGGTCATGAATCTTAAATTTCATCCAAATGCTTTAAAAGGAAATGTTTTAGGAGAATCTGAAGAAAGGAGTCTTTGGGTGTATTTGCCTGAAGGTTATGAAAAAAGCGATCAACGTTATCCGGTGATCTATTATTTACATGGTTTCACAGACAATTACAACACTTTCAAAAACCTTGAAATGAAAAAACTGATGGATGAAGGCATTAAAAACGGTCGCATTCAACCTTGCATCCTAGTGGTACCTGATAGCGACACCAAATTCAAAGGCAGTTTTTATGCCAATGAATGGGCCGATTACATTGCCATAGATCTGGTAAATTATATCGACAGCAGTTTTAGAACCATCAAAGATAAATCATCAAGAGGGATTGCTGGTCATTCTATGGGAGGCAATGGTGCGTTGAAATTGGCCATGTTGTATCCAACCGTTTTCGGATCAGTGCATGCCATGAGTCCAAGTGTGTTGAATTGGTCGACTGAATTTACACTGGAAAATCCTTCATTTTCAGTGATAGATAAAGCCAAAACACAAGACGACATCTTTGCCGACTTCTATGCTTCTGTGCTAACAGCTATGGGAAGAACCTATGCTCCGGATATCAATTCAAAACACTTTCAGGCGCGTTTTCCGGTGGTATTCAAAGACGGTAAAAAAGAGATCGATTCGGCAATTTTAAAACAATGGAATTCACAATTTCCAATTCAAATCTTTGAGAGAGACAGCAGTTGTTTGAACATGTGTTCTGGTGTATTGATCGATTGCGGCAAAGACGATGGTTACCCTCATATTCCGGTAACGTGCAAAGAATTATCAGAAAAAATAAAAGCTCAAGGCATCAGCTGTATGTTTGAAATGTATGAGGGTGATCATGCGAGTGGACTGGGCGGAACTGAAGGAAGAATAGGCAAAAATATGCTTGATTTTTTTAATAAAAATTTGAAATTCAAATAGATACGCAATTCTTCATCTATTTTTCCAGACTATTGACAGACTTAGTCCTGATGTCAATCACTCATCTTATTTGATTGATTTACATCCATCTATCAATCAAGCCTTTAAGTGTTTTTACTTAACCTTTTTACTTTTTTTTTGGTGGAAAAGTATTGGAAAAATGTAAAAAAGGGGTTAATATTGCACATCGTAATTAGGTAAAAAATACCAAAACTACGGTCAACGTCCTACACAGCGTTGTTTTGCTAAAAATTAAAACACACAATCGCCATGAAACACAGAAGTTCATACATCCTTTTGCATTTAACATTTCCATTAAGCGAAATGAATACAATTCAAACAGGAAATTCAGTTTCATTCTTAAGTTAAATTCCAGTCTAAAAATCACAATAAACTAACAACAACAAACACAACCTTTTACACAAAACACAAAAAAAGCACATGACAGGATTAATGAAAGCAAAGGCTGCAAAAACAGCCAAGTACAAGCATTACAAATTCATCAAAGTTGAGCCTAATTTCGAAGAAGGCATCGCTTTGATCACACTCAACAGACCGGAAGTACACAATGCCCTATCTCTTACTTTAATGGAAGAATTGGGAGATGCATTGACCGCCTTAGACAGAGACAATACGGTTAAATCCGTTATTCTTACAGGCAATGACAAAGCATTTTCAGTTGGAGCTGATTTAAAAGAAGTGGCCTCTAGTAAAACCATAGATTTGTTGATCATAGATCAATTCAGCATTTGGGATGAAATGGGACGTTTCAAAAAACCATTGATAGCAGCAGTTTCAGGCTGGGTGGTTGGTGGTGGATGCGAATTGGCCATGTTATGCGACATGGTGGTAGCATCTGAAACCTCTAAATTCGGTCAACCTGAAATCAGAAGAGGTATTGGTTCAGGAGCCGGTGGTACACAAAGATTGCCAAGGGCAGTGGGTAAAGCCAAAGCCATGGAGATCATTTTAACCGGTGATTACATCGAAGCTCACGAAGCACAACAAATTGGATTGATCAACAGGGTATATCCTGCCGGTGAATACATGGAAGGTGCTCTTAAAATAGCAAGAAAGATAAGTGAATTGCCTCCTTTGGCAGTCAGATTGGCAAAAGAGTCTGTTAACAAAGCGTTCAACTCAACACTATCTGATGGATTGACTTTCGAAAGAAAAAACTACTACCTGACTTTCTCAACAGAAGACCAGAAAGAAGGTATACGCGCATTTCTCGAGAAGAGAAAACCGAATTATACCGGACACTGATCTCATCATTTATTACTTACAGGCCCCAAGTTGAGTTTCATACCAAGAACCAGCATGGGGCCTTTGTATTTTTGCCAGGTATTGTTTTGATAATATGCACCGGTTAACCCCAAGTCATACCCCAACTTTGCATCCACTATGATTTTCTTTCCCAATCCCAACTGCACTCCTGCTGAAGTAAATGCTGATGCATAGGTGTGGTTCTCGGTATTGCTGTGATACAAACACGGATTTAATACCACTGATGGAGCAAAGTATATCCCAAATCGATCAGTGAAATAACCGAACTTGGGCATTAATACAAAACTTAAATAATCTGCTTGAGGCACTGTTCCAATGGTTCTTTGTGAATAGAGCAAATTGGTTTCCAATGCAAACAGTTTACTGAATCTGGCCCCTATGCTCATACCATACAAAGGTTGGAACCCATCCGGGTCAATGCCTTGTTTACTCATGCCTATGTTGTAACCAATTTCTTGCGCATTCAATTGTAAACTCGATCCTAAAATGAAAATGATTGCTAAAATTTTATAACGATTCATCATGTTGTTGAGGTTGCCTGTAAGCACGTCAAATGTAGAAAAAAATCATCTGCTTTTCGACTATCATTTTAAATTGTGGTTTGTAATCAAATTGTCAAAAATATTCGTTACAACAATTAAGGCTGTTTTTTCATTCATTTACTTTTTAACTTCGTGTTCAATTATGTTATTCACGAGAGTTATATTTCCCTACCAATTAAGGGAGAGCATCAGCAATCGTTTGCGCTATCCTTTGCCGGAGGCATCAGGAAAGAATGTTAAATTGTTTTTTAAGAATAAAATTTACCTCGATTTAAACAGCAAAGACAGTGTGCACCGCAACATTATCTTAAACGGCTATCACAATTTATCTTTGAGTAAGGTGCTTTTGTCATTGGCCAAGAAAGGTGGTTTGATGATAGATTCCGGAGCAGGTTCAGGTTATTATACAGCTTTGTGGTTATCTGCAAATCCAAACAATTCTGCTTTCTGCTTTGAATCTTCTCCTTATGAATTTAAGAATCTGATACACAACTTAGAGAAAAACGAATTGAATGAAAGGGCCGGCGCCGAAAATTCTGCTCTTGGCAATATCAATGGCACCCTGGTTCAACACTTACGTCAATATGATTGGGATTTGAACCTTGATGACTACGACAAGCAAAATGAACTAAGAACTCAAGTGAACATTCAAACCCTGGATGAATTTTTCACCGACAACGCAGAAATAGATGCAGATCTTTTGTTGCTCAATACTATAGACAACCAAGTTGACATTCTTGAAGGTGCAGAAACACTGTTAAAGGAAAGACGCATAAAACACATTCTGATAGATTGCAATGGCAATGAGGACATCAACCTCCGAATTCCTAAATTTTTAGCCGGCATGAATTTCATCATGAAATCCTGCGACCGCAAACACATGCTTTATGGTCTTATTTAGAGGAAAGTTGAAAGATTAAAGTTAAAAGTTAAACTTTAACTTTTATCCCCCTTGCTTTTCAAATAATTATAAAACTCAACCTGTGAGCGAATCTTTGGCAAGCCACCTGTTTTGTATTCATTGATTTGGTATGGATCCAATATTCGGGCTTTGCTGTTGTCTGACAATTGTATGCGCAATAGGGTGTTCAATTCATCCTGAACATGCTTGCTCAAAATTGGGAAACAGATCTCTATGCGATGATCCAAATTCCTGGTCATTAAATCGGCTGATCCCATGTACATTTTTTCTTTACCGCCATTGGCAAAAACGTAGATCCTGGCGTGTTCCAAAAATTTATCGACTATACTGATCGCTTTTATATTTTCACTTTTGCCTTTCTCACCAGGTACCAAACAACAAATACTTCTGACGATCAAATCAATCTTCACTCCTGCCCTGCTGGCTTCGTATAGTTTTTCAATGATCTCAAGGTCTACCAAACTGTTCATCTTCATGATGATGTAAGCAGGTTTTCCGGCTTTCTTGTTTTGAATTTCATTGTCTATCAACTTCACGATCGATTGACGGAGGTTGATAGGCGCTACCAAGAGATCTTTGAATTTGTATTTCTCAGGTTTAAAATCTTCTATCAATTTGAACACTTTGATCAGTTCATTCGTGATCTTGGTGTTACAAGTGAGTATCGAATGGTCGCAATAAATCTTTGCAGTTTCTCCATTGTAGTTACCGGTTCCAACGTGTGCATATTGGCGTATTACAGATTTTTCTTTTCTGGCGATCAAACACATCTTGGTATGCACTTTGAAACTCGGAATGGTAAATAGTACCTGAGCCCCGGCTTCTTTCAGTTTATCACTCCAATAGATGTTGTGTTCTTCGTCAAAACGCGCTTTCAACTCCATCATCACGGTTACTTTTTTACCGTTTTTTACTGCGTTGATGAGGGCATTTACCACATTGGAATTTTCAGCTACTCTATACAAAGTGGTTTTAATGCTGATGACATCCGGATCAATGGCAGCTTCGCGAAGCAAACGTATGATGTAACTGAAAGGTTGATAAGGGTGACTGATCAGATAGTCTTTACTGCGAATGGCAGTGAACAGTGTTTTGGCTTTATCCAGTTCAGGCAAATCAATTGGCTCAATTTGCTTGTACTTCATTTCAGTTTTTTTGATGTCGGGAAAACCGATGAAATCGCGGAAGTTGTGGTAACGTTGACCGGGAATCAATTCATCTTTAGAAAGGGCTAATTTTTGATTGATGAATTTGATGAAATCCTGAGGCATTTCCTGATCATAGATCAATCGAACAGGTGCTCCTCGTTTTCTTTGTTTGAGTGAATTGCGAAGAGATTCAAGTACATCAGTCGATATATCACTTTCAACATCCAATTCAGCATCGCGTGTCAATTTGATGGTATATGCTTCAAATTTGTTGTAATCGAAACTGGAGAAAACCACATCGAGGTTACAACGTATGACATCATCTATGAACATGATGTATGAATTTTCTCCTTGTTTGGGCAATTGATAAAAACGCTTCTTCACTTTTGTTGGCAAAGGAATCAAAGCGTATTTCTTGGCATTAGTTTCTGTATTGGTCAGTTTACATGCCAAGTACACTGTATTGTCTCTCAGAAAAGGAAATGGGCGCTTATCGCCTAAGATCAGAGGAAATATGGTATTGATGATTTCTGTTCTAAAGAATTTTCTTACTTCAAGCGTTTGTTGAATATTGATTTGCTTCTCATTGACAAAGTAGACATTTTTGGCTTTGAATTCTTCCAACAATTGATTGTAAATGTTGTTGAATTTTACCTGTTGAATGACCACTTTGTTGTAGATGTCTTGAAGATTTTCACGAATTTCCTTTCTGTTGATGTATTCTTTTTTGGGATTTTTTAGTTGCAACATGCGTTTATTGGTTGCCACACGCACCCTGAAAAATTCGTCGAGATTGGATGAAAATATGCCTAAGAACTTGAGTCTTTCTAGTAAAGGCACGTTGATGTCATTTGCTTCTTGAAGCACTCTGTCATTGAATGACAGCCAGCTGAGTTCTCTGTTTGTGAGTTTAACTTTCTTAATTTTTGCCATTCTTGTTTAATTGTAAAACCATATATACCGGTAGATGATCGCTGTAACCATTCAGCCATTTATCGCCTCCAAATGTTCTCAATGGATAGCCTTTGTATTTGCCTTTTTGTATGAGCCATTCGAAATAAGTTGCTTTCACCGATTTGTTGTTGTAATCGATTCCCACATTGTCTCTCAGCGATCGGCTGATGATGAGTTGATCGATTCGCTCCCAATGTCCTCTGTAAAAATAAGAACCCACATCGTCCTTATAAAATTCGTACATCAGGTTAAAAAGAGCTGCATTTGGATTGTTGTTGTAATCCTCGGCTCCTATGATTTGCGACATGCTCTTGTCTTTAGGTTGATCATTAAAATCTCCCATAAGAACCAAATGTTGAGCTTTCACTTTTTCCGAAATGACTTTTTTAACCGTTTTGGCAGCATCCAATCGATTTTGTTCACTCTCCATTTTACCTTCTCTTCGTGATGGAAAATGGCAAACTATAAAATTCAAGGTGTCTAAAGACGATTTTGAAAGACATTTTACCCACAGCACATCCCGGGTTCTATCGCCGGAATCTTTGCTGAGATTCACCATAAAAGCCTGTGATTCAATAACTTCAATCTTAGAGCTGTTATAAGCCAGTGCAACATCCACTCCCCTTTCATCGGGCGAGTCGAAATGCACGTATTGGTAATGTTGACGAAGTGCGCCGGTATTGAGAAGGTCTTTGAGCGCAACACCTGACTCTAATTCACAAACACCCAGAATATCAGGACAATAGCCATTAGCCAAAACTGAGATGACCTTTTCCATGTTGTTGAGTTTCTGTTGATAGCGCTTTTTAGTCCATTTGTATTTACCATTTGGGGTAAATTCATCGTCACCGGTACCGGGATCATCAATTGGGTCGAAAAGGTTGTCGAGATTATAGAAAGCAACAGACAATTCGGTATCGGGCATGAACTTGGATTCTTTGGTACAAGTCATTGACAGACAGACCAGAGGCAAGAGTAGGGAGGTAATACGCGAATTGATTTTCATCAGGAATGCAAATTACGTCTTAATTCACATCAATTTGATATTATCAAAGTGTTAGTAGAGCAAATTTCAACATTCTGTTTGTGGGTAATCTAATATTTTAAATTCCCCTATTTTAACTACTTTTGCAGCCCGTAAAAAATCAATGACTCTCATTAAATCAATATCAGGATTCAGAGGCACGATCGGTGGAGTTCCAAATGAGAATTTGACACCCATTGACATCGTAAAGTTTGCCTCGGCGTATGGCGAGTGGATCAAGTCGAACGGCAATGGCAAGTTGATTGTCATTGGCAGGGACGCCAGAATTTCAGGTAAAATGTTGTCTGATTTGGTATCATCCACCATACTGGGTATGGGATTAGACGTTTTGAACCTCGGTTTATCGACTACTCCAACCGTAGAAATGGCTGTGAAGCTTGAAAAAGCAGCAGGTGGTATCATATTGACTGCCAGTCACAACCCAAAACAATGGAATGCATTGAAATTGCTCAATGAAAAAGGCGAATTCATTTCTGCTGCCGAAGCTGAGAAACTTTTAGACATCGCTGAAGCTCAAAAATTTGAATATGCCGATGTGAATTCATTGGGTTCTTATAGCGAGGATCATACTTACATTCAAAAGCACATTGACGAAATACTCAAATTGCCTTTGGTGGATGTGAAGGCCATACAAGAGAAGAAATTCAAAATAGTGGTAGACGCCGTGAATTCAAGCGGAGGTATAGCGGTTCCTATGTTGTTAAAGGCATTGGGGGTTGCTGAGATCTTTGAATTGAATTGCGAACCTACAGGACATTTTGCTCACAACCCTGAACCATTGCCTGAACATTTAACTGAATTGTCATCAACAGTACTTTCCAAGAAAGCCCATTTGGGCATTTGTGTGGATCCGGATGTAGACCGTTTGGCCTTGGTGGGTGAAGATGGCGCCATGTTTGGTGAGGAATACACCCTAGTAGCAGTTGCAGACTATATTCTAAAGAACACCAAAAAAGGCAATACGGTTTCAAACCTATCTTCAACAAGAGCTTTGAAAGACATCACTGAAAAAGCAGGTGGTAAATACAATGCCAGCGCTGTAGGTGAAGTGAACGTGGTGGAGAAAATGAAAGAAACCAAAGCGGTGATCGGTGGTGAAGGCAATGGCGGTATCATTTACCCAGATTTGCATTACGGCAGAGATGCCATGGTGGGAATTGCTTTGTTTTTGTCATCATTGGCCAAATCAGGCAAGACTTGCACAGCTTTGAGAATGACATTCCCTAATTATGTTATTTCTAAAAACAAGGTGGATCTGACCAAGGACATTGATCCGGATTTGGTTTTGGAAAAAATCAAAGACAAATACAAGAAGTTTCCGATCAACACAGTTGATGGTGTGAGAATAGATTTTGACGAAGAGTGGATACACTTGAGAAAGTCGAACACCGAACCTATTATCCGTATTTATGCTGAAAGCAAATCGGAGACCACGGCAAGGAATCTGACCATGAAGATCATTAAAGACATTGGCGAGATTGCCAACAGATAATATACAGACTACTTACAGAACATGTCATTACAATGCGGTATAGTAGGTTTGCCCAATGTAGGGAAATCTACACTATTCAATTGCCTTAGCAATGCCAAGGCACAAGCGGCTAATTTTCCATTTTGTACCATTGAGCCAAACATAGGGGTCATCACTGTTCCGGATGAGCGTTTGCACAAATTGACGGAGATAGCCAAGCCTCAGAATGTGGTGCCGGCAACCGTTGAGATTGTGGACATAGCTGGACTGGTAAAAGGTGCTAGTAAAGGTGAAGGATTGGGCAATCAATTCCTTGGCAACATCAGAAGTACCAATGCAATTTTACATGTGTTGCGTTGTTTTGAAAACGACAACATCATACATGTGGATGGTTCTGTGAATCCAATCAGAGACAAAGAAATCATTGACACCGAATTGCAATTGAAGGATTTGGAATCAGTAGAGAACAGATTGAACAAAGTGCAGAAGCAAGCTAAGGCAGGCGATAAAGAAGCTGTTAAAGTTTTGGATGCATGTGAGAAATACAAAGCACATTTGTTGCAAGGTAAAAACATTCGCACCATCACTGACATCACCGAAGAGCAAACGGCATTGACAGAAGACCTGAACTTACTGACCGGCAAACCTGTGTTGTATGTTTGCAATGTGGATGAGAAAAGTTTACCTGATGGTAAAGGCAATGCATGGGTAGAACAGATCAGAACAATGGCAGCAGAAGAAGGCGCAGAGGTATTGGTGATCAGTGCAGCTGCAGAAGCAGAGATAGCAGAGTTGGAAGATCCGGAAGAGCGCGCAATGTTTTTGAGCGATTTGGGATTGGCTGAAAGTGGAGTTGCCAAATTGATCAAGGCAGCATATAGAATATTGAATTACATCACTTACTTCACGGTTGGTGAAAAAGAAGTAAGAGCTTGGACGATAACAAGGGGTTTTAAAGCTCCACAAGCGGCAGGCGTGATACATTCTGATTTCGAAAAAGGATTCATCAGAGCAGAGGTGATCAAGTATGACGATTACATCACATACAAGACAGAATCAGCTGCAAGAGAAGCCGGCAAATTGGGTGTAGAGGGCAAGGAGTATGTGGTAAATGATGGTGACTGCATGCACTTCAGATTCAACGTATAAAATTATTGAAATTTTTTCGTTAAAAAATTTGTTATAACGCGACAAACCATTACTTTTGCACCACCTTTAAAAAAAGGAATGATTCCGTAGCTCAGCTGGTAGAGCATTACACTTTTAATGTAGTGGTCCTGGGTTCGAGTCCCAGCGGGATCACCAAAGAACTAGTCCTAAGTTCAAATCAAAGCCCTTCAAAAAAGGGCTTTTTTTTTACCCCTACTCTATTTAACTCTATACTGCTGTAGTACAATTGATTAACCTTTAAATTGTACACTTTTGTTTCAAAATTAAATAAACTGTCAACATTTACTAAATAACATTTCGGTTACACATTTTTAAAGGTCGGTTACACATTTTTTTTTTCGACTTCTCTAAAATGTTAAACTATAACTTATTCAATTACAAGATGAAAATACTTTTTGGCACAGAAAAAATAAAGTGAACGCTAAAGGCGAAGCACCAATTTATTGCCGGATTACAATTAATGGTGTTAGAGGAACTGACTTTACAACTGGTATCTTTTGCAAGCTTGAACATTTTAACAGTAAACTTCAGAAAATTGACCAGGATGAAATTGCCAATTTAAAACTTGCTCAGATCGCTCACAAAATAAACACGATCTACATTGAGCTAACAAATAAAGGTATTCATATTACACCTGGTAAGATTCAGGAATATATGAACGGTAAAAAGCATTTAGGAATTACTTTGCTTCAGCTCATGAATCAATACAGGGAACACAGAGCAAAATTGAAAAGTGTTGGTGAAATAACCCACTCAACCTATTTAAAATGCGAAATAATAATTAAAAACCTATCTGAATTTTTGACAGAAACAAAACAGAGAACCATAATGGTTGAAAATATAAATGCCCGAATGGCCCTGGCTCCAAGAGCGAAAAAAAGTTGGTCCTGAATATGCAGCTAAAAGTATTCAGCAATTCAAAGGAATAATAAACTATGCAATTGTTAATGACTATATAAAAAACAATGTATTCAGTTCTCTAAGGGTTAAAAGAGGTCAGAAAAAAAATATTGAATTTCTAAAGCCTGAAGAACTAGACAAGTTAAAAACTTACAAATTTGCAAGTGAACGCCTCCAACAAGTAGCTGATTTATTTTTACTTCAATGTTTCACTGGATTTTCATATTCTGACCTGGCAAATTTTGACCCAAAATTTCATGTAGAAAAAGAAGAAAACGGTCGGGAATGGATTGTAAAGCCCAGGTCAAAAAATGGAATTGAAAGTGTTCTGCCTTTCATGCCTGAAGCTAAAGAAATCTGCATGAAATATTGTGTTACCACTTTACATGGTAAGAAGCTCAATCTGCCTGTAATAACAAACCAAAAATACAATTCATATCTGAAGGAAATTGGAGAAATTCACGGTTTTAACATTACTCTTACTACTCATGTTGGTAGAAAAACATTTGGCACAATTGCATTGAACAAAGGTTACTCAATTGAATCTGTAAGCAAAATGCTTGGACATACAAATACAAAGACAACTCAGTTCCATTATGCTGTTATTCTTAAAAAAGAATTGTAGGAGACGAGTCATCTTTAAATTAACTTTTATCTTTACTTTTGAAAAATGGAAAATGCAAACATTGCAGCAGCAATAATATTGGCAGTACTTGCGATTTGCCTTACTCTTTTATTAACCTTTGCGGGAATTGATAAATTTGGGAATGACAATGAAAAAAAACTAAAGGCATTCAAATTAATAATAGCGAATGTTTTCATTTGCTATGCATTGATAATAATAGCAACATTAAAAATGATAAATATTATTTTAACTGATGTATTTTATCTATTGCTTTCTGCTGGAATGACTAGCTTAGGATTTAAAATAGGAATAGATATAAAGAACTCAAAAAATATATAAAACAGTTTTCAAAAATGACTTTATTCGAAAAATTAAAACAGGCAAAAAGTGAAGAGGATGTTAAAGACACATATATAAAAGCTCTAAATTTAAAAGGGTATAGTAAAAATTTAATAGATATTCAAACTAAAG
Source organism: Bacteroidia bacterium (assembly GCA_036405075.1). GTDB lineage: Bacteria > Bacteroidota > Bacteroidia > NS11-12g > UBA955 > JABMMZ01. Next base: position 16,563 of record DASWYG010000363.1, read on the forward strand.
AAATTTGGTTTGAAGCAAAAGATACAGGTAGAAATAGTACATATGCTATGTTCACTCAATTGATGCATTATGTCCAGCAGGCACTAAATAAAGGAGAGGAAGTTCCACCATTTCTTGCGGTAATAGATACAGAGAAAGCAGCAATTATGAAAAGTTCTGATG
>DASWYG010000364.1:0-2663 GCA_036405075.1 Bacteroidia bacterium
CAACCAAAACAAACCCTTTCATTTATGATCTAACCAATGGATACAGAATAATGGGTGATAAATATACAGGCACCGATGTCAGATTCATAATTCCCGGATCTAACACCGAAGGTGAATATTACATTCACGACAGCTTTGAAACCAATTATTTGTCAGAAAAAGATATTTCTCCTTCAATCAGTTATGAAGTGAATTCAAGTTTCAGTGATCTTGAATATATAAAATTTGATCCTACCAAAGAGATCAACAAAAACAAATTGGTGTTACTGACGCATCCCAAATTTATGGGAGACTATGCATCTGAATACCTTCAATTGAGAAATGCTACCTCAATAACACCAAATACAATGGTGAGCATCAATCAATTGTATGAACATTTTTCGTATGGAGTACCTCACCCTATTGCTATAAAACGTTACCTTAGATACCTCAAAGAAAATGGAGATACTTCATTGAAGTTTTTATTCCTGGTAGGAAGAGGTTATCAAACCAATATGGTTAGAGGTGTAGGACACAATAAAAATATTATCCCATCAATTGGTGTTCCCGCTTCCGATAACTTATTTGCCACTGATATCAATGGATCAGGCAATGTTCCTGTGGTTGCAATTGGTCGTTTAACGGTTGATAAGGCTTCAGAATTTGGAATTTATGTTAAAAAACTCATGGAATACGAATCGAGTTCAAATGAGTTTTGGAAAAAGAAAGTATTGCATCTGGCAGGTGGAGAAAATGGCAATCAAGCTGCCTACATTAAAATGAGAATGGATTATGCTGCCAGCTTTGTTACTCAGTGTCCTTTTGGCGGCAGCGTTTCTTCTTACACCAAGTCCTCTATAGGTATATCAGAACCATTCTTAAAGCAAAAAGCAATTGAAAATGTAAATTCAGGTTTACAAATGATCAATTTCCTTGGTCATGGAAGTGCTGCAGTTACAGATATAGATATTGGAGACACCATGGAATACAACAATTCAGGTAAATATCCTGTATTTTATTTCAATGGTTGCAGTATTGGTAATCCATGTTTGGGTCCTCCCGATAAAAACATCAAATTGTCAGGAGAAAACTTCATGAAAGCTCACAACAAAGGTGCTATAGCATTTATTGCACAATCATCTTTATCGGAGCTTTCAAATGTCGACAATCAAATCATGACCTTATACAGAAATGTATTCAGGGACAAATTTACAGGTTCGTACACCATTGGTGAAACCATTCAGGATGTCATCAAAATGAGGGATTCCGATACATCGCCAATGAACAGAATTCAAGCAAGAATTTTATTTGTACAAGGTGATCCTTCTTTATCATGGTTCCAACCTCAGTCTGCTGATTATAGCATTACTGAGAAAAGCATTTGGCTTTTCCCTGAAAACACTACAGCTGTAAGTGATTCATTTGCAGTAGCTGTTGCGGTTGAAAACAAAGGAAAATGTATCGATGACTCGTTTAACATTAAGATTGAAAGAAGTTATCCGAACAATTTCCTTGTAACTGAGCATAATTTTAGAGTGCCAGGTGTTGGTTATTCAGATACATTTTACTTGTACATCAAATCTAAAGATGCAGCAACTGCGGGCAACAACAAATTTGTGGTTACCGTTAACCCTGATCATAATCCCGATGAAAGTGATTATACCAACAACGTTGCAACCTTGAATCAATTAATTCCTGGTAATGGGGTAAATCTGGTGTATCCAAAAAGATTCGACATCGTTTCAAGGCTCAACAACGATACTGTTGAGATGGTAGCTCAGGCATTGAATTTATTTGATAAAAACAACTTGTTCCATTTTGAAATAGACACATCTTATAAATTTGACAGTCCATGGAAAAAAGCTGATAGTACTCTGTCTATTGTTGGTCAATTAAAGACATGGAAGGTCAAACTTTTGGGAACACGCGATAGCATTGTATACTACTGGAGAGCCAAGATCAGAACCGGTGCCGATAATGGTGGCGGATTTGAGGAAAGAAGTTTCATACACATTTTTGACAATGAACCAGGTTGGTCTCAATCCCATTTCCCTCAATTTTATCCAAGCAGTGTGCTCAACAATGTGGTTTTGGATAAAAATGCCAGAAGATTCAATTTTACACAGACATCAGAAAAGATATTCATCAATTGTTGGTTAGACAAAAAGCCGAATTTTGGTATTAAGAAAGGAGGATATGGTGCATTGTCACTTAATCCGGGTGCGGCAGACGGAGTAGTGGCCATTTTGTTTGACAAGAACAGTTTGGAGCAATTTAAACTACCTGGCATATTCAACACCACTCGTTATTACGGTTTAAATTACTATGAGGACGCTTTAAAAGTATACAACTTCAACATCACTCCAACCTGGGAACATCAGTTCCTTGCCTGGGTCGATTCTATTCCTGACAGTACTTATGTTGCACTTTGTAATGTAGGACAAATGCGTCGTCCATCATGCTCACAAGCAGTTGTTGATGCATTTGAAAGACTAGGTTCAAGCATGTTTGAACAAATTCAAACTGACTTAACTTCTTTTGCAATGATTGGTAAAAAAGGTGCTGCTCCGGGCATGGCTATGGAAGACACAGGACACTACAATGATGGAACCGGAGGTTATATTGAGATCGAAAGAGATTTAATAGGCCGACGTGATTTTGGTACAGTAAGAACTGAGATCATA
>DASWYG010000365.1:0-7400 GCA_036405075.1 Bacteroidia bacterium
TTGTAAAAAATGAAGGGTTAAAACTTGAAGACCCCGAAACATATAATATCAAAAAAACAAATATTTCTATTGAACCTTATAGGGAATTTGTAATTAACCATCCACATAATACAGCTTACTTTCAACCAATCCTTGATGTCCTTGACTACACTCCGAGTAATTTGGAATCACTGCCAAATTGTGTTTTAATGGAAGGAAAAAATGATTTCTACACATTGTCATATTTTCAAGAAGTAATTCTTGAAAAGCCAAATAAGTTGAACTTCGCACCAAGCACAGGTTCAGGAAATCTCGACACTCTAATAAGTTTATACATTGGCTGGGGCAAAGAGTTTATCATTTTACTTGATTCTGATAAAGAAGGAGACAAACAAAAGGAAAGATACATAGAGAAATTCGGAATAATCGTTGAGCCAAGAATTTTTACTCTGGAAGATATTGACCCGTCTTGGAAAAAATCTAAAATGGAAAAACTGTTTGACAACTCAGAAGCTTTGCAATTTCAGCTGACAACTTATCCTTCCTCAACAGCTTTAAACAAAACTCATTTCAATCGGACAATTCAAGAATGTTTGATAAATAGGCGGAGTTTTGCTTTCAACGAACAGACAAAAAATAATCTTGATAAGGTTTGGACATTTCTTGACAATAAGCTTTTCAATCGCTAATGAATATGACACTTGTAACAGACAATCGGGCAGCAGGTAACACGGGTTTTGCGTCAGGCGGGGTGACCCCGTTTCGTGCCTCACGGGGCAGGCTGTGCAAACTTGGAGCTTATAATGAACTTTAGTAATAAATTAGGCATTTGTACTTGGAAACCCGCACGAACGCCAAGCGCAAAAACGTTAGCGGTAATTATAACGGACGACAACTAGCAGAATGGATTTAAACATACATATTGACATTTTCTCAGACATTGACAGACATCGTGATGAAATTCAACACTTGAATTCTTATGACCCAGTTACAACAATAATCAAGGATAAATTCCAATTAGAAATCACGCAACATTTAGCGTCATTAAAAGCAGAAACTCGAACAGACACAAAGGAAGAAATTTTAAAATCGGCAACATCAAAAGGGACAAAGATTGAAAATGCAACAGAAGTTCAAAAGGAGATTTATCTCGACATCGGACGAAAATATGCTTGCACACTATTTATGTTTGATATGGTTAACAAGCCAATAAGTCCGACAGATATCAAACTTTTCTATGAAATACTTTTTTCAGAAACTGATTACAGAACAGAGGAAGTTCTAATTGTGAATCAAGACGGTGAAAAAATTCAATTCCCTGCACCTGGCAAAATAGAACAACTTCTCTCTGACCTAACAGATTGGTATGCAAAGGGGCAGTTTGACAAGAATATACATCCTCTTGTTATAATAAGTTTGTTTCATTTCAAATTTATTTCTATTCACCCATTTTTAGATGGAAATGGTAGAGTAGGAAGACTTTTAACGAACATACTTTTGATGAATTATGGTTATCTGCCAATACTCATAGAACCTAATGACAGAATAGAATATTATGAAGCATTGCAAAGTGCAGATAAAGGAGATATTACACCATTAGTTAAATTTATATCCTCAAAACAATTAAGGACATTAGAGAATTTTAAAACAAGCCCTGAATATCTCTCTATTGTCGCAAAGTTTGAATTAGATCAACAATTAAAACAAATAAAAGGGACAGAAAAGTGCTTTGTTCTAACAGAAGATAGCGGAACTAATAATTTGCTAAAACTTGTCTTTGAAGCTTCTGGATTTAATCTTACTGAAACTTCTTTTATTTCGTACGAAGGATGTTCTAAAATTGGCTCTGTAACTCTATTTTCAATTTTTGTAAAACAAAAACTTCCACACATTGAAATAGTTGTTCATAGAGACCGTGACTATTTGCCCGACAGTGAAATTGAAAAACAAAGAGAAACCTTTAATAAAATTGGAATACACTTTTTCGTTTCAAAAGGCACAGACATTGAAAGTCATTTAGCAAACGCTAAACATATCAATCTTTGCCATCCAAAACTATCAGAACAAGAAGCGGACGAAATTATAAAAATCGGAATTGAAGAAATCAAACCAAAATCATTTGAACTATTAAGAAAACAGGAATTTGGAGAAAAACACAAAGACAAAGCGACAAATTTAGATATTGCCTTGAAAGAAATATTTGAAAAATCAGTTTTCAAATTTACACACGGTAAGTCACTATATAAATCCATAAAAAGGCAAATTCGAGAAAAGACAAAAGAAAATGCAAAAATTGAGGTAGTAACTAACGAGCTATTCATTAAACAGCTTAACGACATTGCAGAGAAATTATGGACAAAATAACTACCGCTAACATCGGTTTGGCAATATGGCGGCTGAAGTGCTTTTATGATACATTTGTGCAAGGTTCAAAGGCAGTAATTCTATTGAACTCTCGGGCTAAAAATACCGCCCATCGCAAATCTGCAAAACGTTATGCGTCATGCTTGGGTGACCTTGCAAATTTCAACTCACCGACATAAACCGAACAGATTAAAATATGATAACACCAAAAGCATTCAGACAAATCATTAAACATTTTGACGAGGTTGACAAAATCGTTTCGGCACGGACAATGAGAAAAAGACCTTGGCTTGAAGTTGCCTTGACTTCACTTCTATGCGACTTGTTGGACGAACAAACGCAGGACGATGAAAAATTAGATTACACCTTTAAGCAGTTACAAGAGGATTTGAGTAAGGATGACTCTTTGTTTGGCATTCATCTTTCACTTGAAACCATTGAATTCAATTCTATTTATGAAAGATACATATCTCAAAGTGACATTGGTTTGAACTTAATCTTTGAAAATAAAATTGAACCTCAATACTCATGGTCAAGACCCTATTTGCTTCAAGCAAAACGACTCTCGCCTAAACAAGTCAATCCGATTCTCTATACCGAAGCTTCAAATTTTACAAGCGTTGATAAAGAACAACAACAAAGGATTGATTTGCTTAACGAAATATTCGGAGCTTCATATTTGAAATATTTGCTTTTCTGTCCAAGACCAGACGATATTGACACGGATACGAAAATCAAACTTGCTTACTTACGCAACAAAAGATTATCCACCCATATTTTTGATTACACAGTAGGACTTGAAATTCATAAAGAGTTTCTGAATAGCAGTGAAACATTAAAGGCAGGCATTTTCATCACGGACACTAACAACGGGAATCTTAATCTTGGACAAGTGCATGGTGGAATACTACAGCAAACATTTCCTTTTAGTTGGTTCATTGCAATGAGCTATGTAAACGACAAAAATTCTTTACACGAAAGAGATATGATAGAAAAAGAAAAAAATCATCATCCTAAATCCGAAAGTCAAATACTTGTTGAAGGAATTTTATCGGGAGACAAAAAGCAAATTGAAAAGTTAATTGAGAAAATTAAAGAAGTGCGTAACGACAATTTTCCAGACAACATTCAAATTTTACCAAAACACAAAATAACTTTGCGTTGTAGCGTAGGTGAAAAAATAAACGCCGACAGACGAAACATTAAAAACGAATAAATAGAACTGAGCAAAAAAATAGTAATGTCAGACGAGCAACCCAACATACCAGACTTACCTACGGAGAAACTTCGACTTGAAATTGAAGAGCTCAAGGTAAAAATTGAAGACCAGAAAAAATCAAAGGTTTGGGACAACTATGTAAAACCAATTATCCCAGTTGCGGTTACACTCATCATTGGCATTTGGGGTTCCATTTTGACAAACAATTACAATACTGCACAACTTGAAAACACGAAAAGAAAAAACACCTCTGATTCTACAGTTGCACAAACACAGTTAAAGATTGCATCCACACAGCTTGATATTGCAAAAGATAAGAATAAAACTGACAAAGAATTATCTCTAAATCAACTTGACATCTCAAAGCAAAAAAACGCATCAGATAAAATAATTGCTTTAACACAATTGGAAATAGCAAGAGAAAAAAATGAATCTGATAAAACAATTGCACAGATTAATGCAAGCCTTACATATGTTAAGCTCTTGCAAGACATCAAAGACAGTAATAAAGTTTTGAGAAATCAAGCACAGAACATAATTGCTCCTGTATTACCGCCTGAAATGAGCTTTTACATCGCAACTGAAGGATTACCTCAAAATGGGGAACTATTGGAAATACTATTAAAAGAACATAAAGAAGGTTCATGGAAATACCTTTCAAAATATATCGAAGTATCTTCTCCAAAGGAACAAGCACTTTTACAATTTCTATACAACAAACAATACTTGACAACATTTTTCAATTTCCTCATCTCAAAAAAATACACTTCCCAAAGTAAGGTAGTGGCAATTTCAAAATGTTTGCCTTTTTATGTGAACAAAGACAACCCATATCCAGCAATTGAAAAGCTGATTAAAGAAGCAAATGGCAATAAAGACAAAGGATATGTTTCTAAAGCTGCTGCATTAGCATTTTGTGACCCATCATACAGCCTTTCAGAAAACTGGAATATTCTTAATAAAGCGGCTCTGTACTTTTGGGAGGACTATGATGTTACTTTAGGAGAAGCACCTCATGAAGGAAGTATTGACCAAGATATTTATCATAGAAAATTTCATATTACTTGGCAAGATTCGTTAATTGAAATACCTGCGACCGAGACACTTTCACAAAGTTTATACAGAAAACTCATCGTTCTCAATTATAACTCAATGAATGTGTATAGTATTGAACGGATTCTATACTCATATTGTGAAACATCTCCACGATTTTCAAAGAATGTTTTCACAGCATATCTGAAACCTGTAATGATATATCAACTTTTAGCGAAAATACTTCCATCACTAAATTCAGAGCAAAGGAAAAGAGAATTTGCAAATTACTTAGGTAGTATCTCAGGAGACATGCTTTTTAGAAATATTTCGCAAGACAAAACTATAGGAAAAAAATACTCAGAAATACTTATTACATGGTATCGTAATAATTGGAAATCCGATTGGTATAGTCCTCAATTCATGAGCAGTATCATTACAATTTATCCTGACTTGAAACCTAAAATGGAAAAGAAATGGGGAATTTGGATAGACTAATTTATTCAGAAACGGCTGGAAATTTTCACGGTCATAGTTTCCTAGAGAGAATAGCACGAACGCATAACAGCAGGTTTAAGAAATTGGGGGGGCAGTGGTTAATTGAACATTCTACCTCGTATCAACTTTTGTGGGGTATTTACAGTTTTGTGCTCCCAAAACCCGCCCGAACGCAAAGCCCGAAAACATTATGTGCTATAATATTGACGACCACTAACAAACAGACAAATCAATGACAGAAGAAATAAATTCATTCGCATCAAGAAGTATTCTATACTATCCAACTTTAGAATTTCAATCTGAAACTTGGGTTAAAGCAAGTCTATTGTTCTGGGACAAAATTTACCGCATAGTTCCAGAAAACTACACAACTCGCGACAGTGACGAAATAAAAATTGCGATTTCAAACGGATTTATTGAGGACATCGAGCTTACTGACAAAGACCTTCGACACACGGCAGACAAGTTTGAATCCTTTTGTAATCAGCTACAATTTAGTCCAGCAGGATTTGACAGTAGCACTTATGAAGTTAGACTTCACACCGACAAAATTGACGAACGACTTAAAGCGTATTTCAAACAGTTCTCAGAGGACACCGATAGCCAAGGTTTTTTAAAAATTCCACAAGAATTAGCTAATGGTTATATGTTCTACCTTTCTGACACAGTAAGTAAAAGAAGAAACATTGCCAAGCTAACTGACAATCCTGATATGTATGCGGCTATGATTTATTTTGATGGGGACGGCAATTTTGACGAGTTGCTTTTTGACGATGACAACCCTGAGACATACACAAATTTGATGATAGAAAGGCTAATTCCAAAGGACATCCGTTCGCTTAGTATGGACATCATAATTAAACTTCACAAAGAGTTAGAAACTGAAAAAAGAGAATTTAGAAAGTTGGTTAATGAATTTAGCGAGAAACTTTCAAAAATTGAGGACGAAGCAACCGCAATTTCAGAAATTGAATATTTCAAGAAAACATTTTTAGAAAGCAAAATGACTTGGCAAGAGAAGTTCAAATCCCTCAAACAAGAAACAGAAGATTCACTCTTATATGCAGGCTTACCAATGTTTGCTACTACGACAATTGCTTCGTTACACGGGAAGGGTGCATATGACTTGACAGAGTTATCCAAAGGCTTACTGTTGACAGGTGTTGCGACAATTGCATCAGTTGGCAAAGAATTGAGAAAGAAATGGACAGCTAAAAAATCTAACTACTATTTAGAAATTGGAAGACAACTGACTTCCAAAGACCCTTTGACAATTAGAGTGCAAAACATTACAAGCAGACTAAACGAATTCGTAAATGACTGAAAGAATTACAGCACATAACAGCACCTACACGCAAGGCGGGGTTTCATCTCCGGTTGACAGTTTTGTGCTTACAGAAAGTTCATTTCTCCGAACTAACTTTTGTGCTAAAAAGCCCGCCCTGCGTGTAGTTGCAAACCGTTAGCTGTAATGCCAAGAGAGACCCTACAACCAAAGAATCCTATAAAAATTATATGACAAAAAATTTCATAACAATAGACGGAATTACAACAATTGCGGAGTTTGAAGATGGTAGTGACATTTTAGAATTCTTTAGAGATGAAGAGAAAATTCCATTAAGCAAGCTTTCAAAATATTACTTGAATGAAAACTTAAATTTTTTATGTGGTTCAGGTACTTCAGTTACAATTGGAGGAAAGACAATAAATAAGGGTGAAAATCCTTTTGAATCGATTCTAATTGACTTAAGAGCCATTGACCCCAAAAAAGACCATATCAACCAATTAATTAAATTCTTTGAATCAGATGGTTTATTAGAAAGAAAGTTTGACAGGATAAACCAGGAATATCTTTATTACCTTAAAAACAAAGAAGACGAAGAAAGTGCAAATGAAATAAAGGTAGTCCTAGATAAAGCCTTGAAAATATTTGTCGACAAATACGTTCCCTTCCCAATTGAATATGTAGCAACGAGTTTAGGTATTCACGAATTATTTATAAACAAAATAATAAGCCGAAAAGAAACATTAAGCAGACCAAGAATTTTTACACCTAACTACGATTTAGCATTTGAAAATGCTTGTGAGAAAATTGGAGTAAGTTACAATAATGGGTTTAGAGGAGTTCATATGAGGAAATTTGACCCAGATACTTTTCATAATGAAACTTATATTAAACAAGATTCGACCGACAAAGGTAAAAGAATTGCAACATATCTTAATATCTATAAACTTCATGGTAGCATTTCTTGGCAATATGCAGAAAGTATAAATGACCTTTACAATCTAAAAGAAATACAAATATCAG
>DASWYG010000366.1:0-3251 GCA_036405075.1 Bacteroidia bacterium
TCATTTTGTTTATTAACGCTTGTACTCAAAATGGTAAACAATCTACAACAGTAACAACTAAAATCACAAAATCAGATTCATCAAGTTCAATAGTTTCGACACAAAACACAGAAATACTAAGTAACACAGATACTGCTGTATCAACTATCGCTAAAAAACCTATAGTCACACTACCTCCACTCATCCAAGTAGAGACTAAAAGACATGAAGAAGAAATGGATTTTAATGCTGAAATGGAAATTAAACCTAGCCCAGATTTTGATCGAGTAGAACATTCGACTTTCGAGCCAGATGTTAATGAGGAACAAGCCATGTATGGCAAATCTGAGGATGACTTTTCTGATTTTATAACAAAAAATTTAATTTACCCAAAGGCAGCAAAAGACAAAGGTATAAAAGGCATGGTATGGGTTACCTTTTATGTAGAAATTAACGGCTCTGTTACAATCTTTAAAACAGAAGGAGATGATCCTGCTTTGGTTGCAGAAGCAGTGAGATTGATTAAACTTACCAGTGGCGGATGGACTCCGTCAAAACACAAAGGCAAACCCCAAAGAATGATTTGTAAAGTCCCTATTTCATTTGAAGACAAATGAGACACCTGATCATCCTATTATCCTCTTGTCTTTTGCAACAAATTTTGAAAAGGCCAGCAAGGCACCTGTTACCATGATGTTGCGGAAAAAGTTCACCATTTCTAACTCTTTTTCTCTTTCCAAACTGTCTGTCATTCCATCGGTACCCAATTCATAACCCAGTGCTCTAGGCAAGTGCACCAAAAACGCCATGAGTATCACATACAAAGCCATCAAGGCATAGGCCAACTTATCATATTTGCCAATCAATGCACTGATGATGAAAAGCAGAATACAAATCAATGTGAAGTAATTCCAGAAATATGGAAATGGGATGTAATCGGGAACAAAGCTAGCGCCTACTTCAGGTTTACCCAAATGTAAACCAACATACAGCAAAAACGAAATCGGAAATATGTATTTCCCTAAACTTAAAATTCTGTCCATGGCCTAAAAAATCAATTGATGGGAAATGGAACCAATGGTCTGATCTCTACCGAACTGTTGGGATACTTGAGCACAGGGCAGTTTTTGCACCATTCTTGCACTTCCTCAATACCATCAGATTTACAGATTAAAAATCCTGAAACCATTACACTGTTTGCTTCTTTGTTTGGACCTTCACTTACTCCATTAGTGTTTACTATTGAAGCATCATAACGAACAGGGGCTGTGTGCACCAATTTACCTTGCATGGCGATATGACCTATCCATGATTGCCATTTGGGCATATCTTCGGCCATGTCTTCTGTGGTCGACAAGTAACCATTCTCGGCACTTGCATTTCTAAATAACAATAAATACTCTGTCATCTTTTAAAATTTTAATTGTAAATGTTGAGGCAAATTTCAAGCATCAAAATTCAATGAACGATGACAAAAGTCTATCTTTTACAATTTGGCTTTCAGTCGACTGAAAACATCTTTGTTGATACCCAAATACGAGGCGATGAGTTTGCTCGAAAGTCTCGACATGAGCATAGGTCTATAGGCCATCAACCATTTTATCCTTTCGAGGGCAGTCAATGAAACAAATGTATTGATGCGGTATACAGAGTTGGCATAAGAGGCTTCAAGAATTTGTTTGTACACCTTATCGAATTGGGGCACTGTTTCCATCAAAGTTTGAAAACTTTGCCTGTCTATCGCAAACAACTCCGATGGCTCAACTGCTCTGATATTCTCAGTTGCAGGTTGAGCACTTCCAAAACTCAAAAGTTCCGAACACCAATTGTCTTCTATCACTATGTCTCTGGTGGTCTCATTCATCTCTGTGTCGTAAACGTAAACCTGCAAACAACCTTTGGCAACAAAATAAACATATTTGCAAATGTCGCCTTGTTGCAACAGCAGCTCATTTCGCTTGGTCGATACCTGACTAAAATGAGACAAAACCATATCCAAATTGCTGATGTCTGTACCCAGACGGCCAATAATATGCTGGCGTAAAACTTCTATCATTGTGGTATCTATATTTCTAATCTAAATAGAACATATTAATAAAACATTCAAGTGGTCCTTTAGTTTTAGACCAATAAATATATATAGTTACCTAATTTTTATATTTAAAGCTTCATTAAACTTTATCCTTCAGAATTCCTTGCCTTTTCTCAATGATATCATAATGTCAAATTTCATCTTGTCAATTTTAATTTCTACTCATTACCTGTTTCATAAAAACCATCAAGTGGTTGAATGTCTGATTTTGTTGTTCTTCTAAGGTGATGTCGGCCGAGCTGTCCATAAACAATTGGCCCAAATACCCAAATTGAGAATGATTGCCTCCTTTGATCAAAACTAAATTTGCATTCTCTGGCAGTTTGCTTTTATTTTCCATCACCTCTTCAACACTAGCCAGTCCATCGTTCTCAGCATACAATTTCACACAAGGTATGTTTTGTCCAGATAAATCAATGTCTCTAGGATGCGAAGTCCCCATAAGAAAAAGCCCTTTCATTAAGTTCGGATTTTCATAGACAAATTGAGCAGCCATTTTAGCACCTTGTGAGTGTCCTCCGATGATATAATTTCCCTTTTTCAAATCAAACAACTTTGTTATTTTTTGATAGTCGTTTTTGGGTAGTCTCCATTTCATTTTTATCAAATGGCAGGTATATCCATTGTCAGCTAATTTCCTACAAAGTGGTGAATAGGCATTGGGATCAGCCAAACCACCCTGGAAAAAAATAATTTCAAACTTATTTGTACCAGTATCCGATTTAAAAATGATCTCGTCATCAGTTTCAACTACTGAAACATGATCAGAATTCAAGAAAGTTTCCTCTGGAACATTGCGAGACTGAAATGTCGTCCAATTCCAAACAAAAAAGATCAGCACAAGGCTAAACCACATCAATTTAAAAATTTTCCACCACTTCTTTCTATTCATCTTCTTTGTTTTAGTTTCTCTTTATTTGCAATAATTCCTATACAGTTGATGAGTTTCAATTGAGACAATTTGAACAGAAGATTGCCTGTGAACACTGTTTGTTCTCTGGTAAAAAAATAAAATTTCAGTGTATTTAAACACCATCGAAAGTTTGTCTGTAGTCTTGTCATTATGGCTCAAAAGCTTACATCCTTCGGCATCTATTTGAGTTGTTTGCTCAATCATTTGAATTGGGCACTAAAATACAACATCGGATTAATAATTGAATCTCAAAATATGATTGAACTT
>DASWYG010000367.1:0-16206 GCA_036405075.1 Bacteroidia bacterium
AATCATGATATATCTGAAATATTGACGCGCTATGCCAAACTTTATGAATTGCATGACGGCAATCCATTCAAAGTAAAATCATATGCAGGTGCGGCATACAACATCAAAAAAATTGGAGAACCTCTGGAGGACAAGACAGAAGAAGAGTTGTTCAAGGTTCCTCAATTAGGAAAATCAATTGCACCTAAAGTGTATGAAATCATTAAAACAGGCACTTTCAAGGAATTAGAAGATTTAATGGCTGCCACCCCAGAAGGGGTGATTGATATTTTGAAAGTAAAAGGTTTAGGACCTAAAAAAGTTGAGGTGCTCTGGAAAGATGTTGGTATAACTTCTATCCCCGAATTGTTGGACGCCTGTCGAGAAAACAGATTGGTCGAAATCAAAGGCTTTGGGCACAAAACACAAGCGCAAATCCTATCTGATATTGAATTTAAATTCAGCAATGAAGGCAAGTTTCATTGGGCCAAAATGGAAAGCATTGTGGCCTTTTTGGATGATGTTTTCAACGATATGGACGAGGTATTACAATTTGAAGTATGTGGCGACTTCAGAAGAATGAATGACATTGTCAACAGCATCGATTACCTTCTGGTTTGCGACAATCTTGAAACGGTTTCAGAGCGATTGTGCAATGGCAACTTCGAATTGCTTGATTGTGTTGATGGCCACTTTACCCTTCTGTATTTAGAAGCTGTAACCATCAATCTATACCAGTCTACTTATGAAGATTGGGGCAATGATCTGCTTCAAAAAACTGCTACCTTAGAACATCTGGAAAAAATTGGTTTTACAGAGTCAAGTCCTAAATTTGACAATGAAGAGGACCTCTATCAATCATTGGGTTTCCCATACATCTTACCTGAATTGAGAGAAGGATTAAGAGAGCTTGAAGTATTGGAAAGGCAAGACAAGTTAATCAAATACGATGAATTAAAAGGTGTTTTACACAATCACACCACCTACAGCGATGGTTTGCATACTTTGGAAGAAATGGCCAATGCGGCTAAGGGCATGGGATTGCAATACCTTGGCATTTGTGACCACTCTCAAACAGCTGCTTATGCCAATGGATTAAAACCTGAAAGGGTATTGGATCAAATGAAAGCCATTGACGCCCTGAATGAAAAATACGCTAAATCGGGTTCAGATTTCAGGGTTTACAAAGGCATAGAAAGTGATATTTTAGGTGATGGCAGTTTGGATTATGATGAGAGCATGCTTAAAATGTTTGATTTGGTAGTGGCCAGCGTACATAGCAATTTGAAAATGGACATAGAGAAGGCCCATCAAAGGTTGATGAAAGCCATAGAAAATTCATATACAACCATATTGGGTCACCCAACTGGCAGACTCTTGTTGATGCGTCCTGGCTATCCTGTCGACCATCATTACATCATAGATGCCTGTATTGCCAACAAAGTGGCCATTGAATTGAATGCTCATCCTTATCGTTTGGATCTCGACTGGAGGTTTATCGATTACGCTTTAAACAAAGGTGGCATCATCAGCATCAATCCGGATGCACATCAAAAAGAAGGATTATCAGACATGCGATACGGTGTGAATGTTGCCAGAAAAGGCTATTTAACAGCAGAGAATTGTTTGAATGCAAAAAGCAGATCGGACTTTGAACAATACCTTGAGTATTCGAAACGATAAGTTTCAATCAACTTACAATTGTTATAAAATCAGGTGATTGTTTTTAAAAAGTTGTTACTTTGCAGTAAATAAATGCAAAATTAAAAGCAGTATGTATCTTTAAAATGTGTCAAATGCTGTTTTTATCTAATACAATTTTATAGGCTCAACTAAAATTAAGCATCAACTATGAAAATCCTCATCCTCAGATTCAGTTCAATTGGTGACATCGTTTTAACCACTCCGGTTATGAGATGCATAAAAACTCAGAGGCCTGAACATGAGATTCATTATGCAACCAAAAAACAATTTGGGAACCTTCTAATGAATAATCCTTACATTGATAAGTTGCACCTCTTGGAAGACAGCATGAGTGATTTGATCTCAAAATTGAAGCAAGAACAATTTGATTTGATTCTGGATTTGCACAACAACCTGCGCACAGTCAACATTAGAACCATGCTCAGGATCAAGCGTCATAAATTGGACAAATTGAACTGGGAAAAATGGTTGATGGTGAAATTAAAGATCAACCTCCTGCCCTATCGACACATAGTTGACCGGTACTTGGATACAGCAGAAGAACTTGGTATAGTAAATGATGGTAAAGGATTGGATTATTTCATTTCGAAAGATACTCAAATCGATCACTTGAACCTGCCAGAAAGTTATTGTGTTTATGCATTGGGTGGTCAACACAACACGAAAAAACTTCCCCCGGCAAAACAAATTGAGCTATTGAACAGCATTCCTGAAAAAGTTGTTTTAATTGGAGGTAAGGAAGATATGGAAGCCGGTAAAAATTTGGCTGCATCTGTCAGCAATGCGATCAATTTATGCGGTTCATTGAGTATAGATCAAAGTGCATTGGTAATGCAAAACAGCATCAAAGTATACTCACATGACACAGGTATGATGCACATTGCAGCGGCTTTGAAGAAACCAATCGTTTCGATTTGGGGCAATACCATCCCTGAGTTTGGAATGTATCCCTATTATCCGGCGGGTTTTGATGAAAACCATAATGACATTTTAGAAGTCCCTGATCTGAGTTGCAGACCTTGTAGTAAATTGGGTTATGAACGCTGCCCCAAAGGTCATTTCAATTGCATGAACCTTCAGGTGTTTAGTGAAAAGTAGAAAGTGTAAAGAGGAAAGTATAAAGTTCTTTAGTCTTTCAACTTTATTCTTTCCTCTCTCCTCTTTAGTCCTTAGTCTTAAATAACGTCGGGATTACCGATCATGTTTTCTGGTCTTACCCACTCATCGAATTGCTCGTTGGTTAGTAATCCCAAATCCAGAGCAGCAGCTCTTAAGCTGGTATTTTCTTTATGCGCTTTTTTAGCAATTTTAGCTGCATTTTCGTATCCAATATGAGTATTCAATGCAGTAACAAGCATCAATGAATTTTCGAGTTTGTGTTTGATTTCAGGATAGTTTGGTTCAATACCCTGAGCACAATTGACATCAAAACTAAGTGCTGCTTCTCCCAGCAATCTTGCTGAGCTCAATACATTCGATGCAATCAGAGGTTTGTAAACATTCAATTCAAAATGTCCGTTTGAACCGCCTATGGTTACTGCAACATCATTGCCCATTACTTGAGCACAAACCATCGTAAGGGCTTCACATTGAGTAGGATTTACTTTACCAGGCATGATACTCGATCCAGGTTCATTGTCCGGAATAAAAATTTCACCTATTCCACTGCGAGGACCGCTGCTGAGCATACGGATATCATTACCAATTTTCATTAAACTTACCGATACTCGTTTCAAAGCACCATGTAATTCTACCATTGCATCGTGAGCTGCCAATGCTTCAAATTTATTTTCAGCAGTAATGATCGGCAAACCAGAAAGATCTGCAATTGTTTTTGCCACCAATTCAGAATACCCTTTTGGGGTATTGATACCGGTACCCACAGCGGTTCCACCTAGTGCAATCTCTCTTGCAGGTTCAAGTGCTTTGTTAACAGCTTCAATACCATTTTTCAATTGTTGAACATAACCTGAAAACTCTTGACCCAATGTCACCGGTGTTGCATCCATGAAGTGAGTTCTGCCAATTTTAATGACATTCTTAAATTCTCTGGCTTTGTGTTTAAGTGTGGTTTTAAGAGCCTGTAATCCCGGAATCGTATAATCAATCACTTGTTTGTAAGTGGCAATACTCATAGCTGTAGGGAAAGTATCATTACTGCTTTGAGATTTATTGACATCGTCATTTGGGTGCAAAACTTTTTCCTCATCAGACAATTTTCCACCTTGAAGAACGTGTGCACGGTTAGCAATGACTTCGTTCACATTCATATTGCTTTGGGTACCACTACCGGTTTGCCAAATCACCAATGGGAACTGTTCGTCGTGCTGACCATCCAAAATTTCATCACAGACTGAACAAATTAGATCACATTTGGTGAGAGACAATACACCCAATTTGTTGTTGGTGATTGCTGCCGCTTTTTTAAGTACTGCAAATGCTCTGATGATTTCAATCGGCATGCGTTGGTTACCGATCTTAAAGTTTTGAAGTGACCTTTGGGTTTGTGCACCCCAATATACATTGGCGGGTACTTTAACTTCACCCATGGTATCGTGTTCAATTCTAAATTCTTGTGATTGATTCATTTGATAAAAATATTGGAGGGCAAATTTAGTTAAAAATGAATACCCTTTCAATCAAATTGAACCTGATTTCATTTATTTTCAAACTGATGTTGATCAGACAGTCCATTGATAAGTGCTTCAACGATTGTAAAATCAGAATTCCGTAAATATTGATAGACCGAAAGTCAATTTTTAGAAGACTGTACAATTCCATCTAAAAAACTGCGTTCAAGCTCTGAAATATAGGAACAATGGGAAAAAAATTACTTAAGTTTGCGTTCAATTTATGATTTGGCTGTATCCTCAATTCCTTTGGGCCCTTTTAGCCCTTGCCATTCCGGTAGCCATACACCTTTTCAATTTCAGGCGATATAAGAAAATCATTTTCCCCAATCTTCGTTTTCTGACTCAAATCAATCAGCAAACAAAAAGTGGTAATCAACTCAAGAAATACCTCATACTCGCTTCGCGATTGTTGGCATTGATATTTCTGGTGTTTGCATTTGCTCAACCAGTTTTATTACACAACGACAAAAGACCTGAAAGTGGAAAAGCCGCTATTTCCATCATCATAGACAACAGTTACTCTATGAATCTAAATGGTGAAGAAGGTCAGTTACTTGAAGCCGCTAAAAACAGGGCCAGAGCCATTGTCAATGCCTCTTCCAACAGCGATGAATTCAACATCATCACATCCGATCTGAATCCTGCATTGCTGCATTTTCATGGCAAACAAAGCACTTTAGACAACATTGATAAAATCAAAATAGCATCAGCTTCACATCCGCTCAAAGATCTTTTGGATGTACAAGCCCGACAATTGAAAGACAAATCAGGCAATAAACTCAGTTATTGCATATCAGATTTTCAAAATAAAAATTCCGTTATCACCAAGAATCCACTCGATTCTACCATCAGGCAGACCTGGATCAAATTGAACCCTGCGGAAGCATCAAACATCAGCATCGACACATGCTATTTGGAATCTCCTATATTACAAACAGGTCAAACCATAACCCTGGTAGCAAAAGTGAGTAATTACACGTCAAAGGAAGTTGAAGGATTAACAGTAGAACTACTGATAGATGATAAACCAAAAGGTATAGCAGTATTCAACATTCCTTCTTTTGGAAGTGAGATTCAAAAGATTAATTTTACGCTTGAAACCGGTGGTAACCACAGTGCCAAATTGAAATTGCCCGGCGACAATATTCCTTTGGACGATGAATTGTTCTTTTCATTGAGAATGAATCAAAAATACAATGTGATTTCAATTGGAAAATCAGACGAAAAATATGTGAATGCAGTTTTTTCAGACAATACAGGATTTGGTTTTAAGGCGATGGAAAGCGGATCTGTCAATTATGGATCTTTCAAATCCTCTGATCTGATTGTTTTACAAGGAGCCGACAACATACAATCGGGATTGATTTCTGAGTTAAAGAACTTCATAAAAAACGGGGGAACTGTAATGGCTTTCCCTAGCAAAGATGCAATACCATCGGGTGGATTGGGTAGTTTTAGTCAAGCCTTTGGATTTGTTTATGATCAAGAACCGACAACGGCAAATTTAAAAGTGAATCGTTTGGATTTAGAACACCCTGTTTTCAATCATATTTTCGAAAAACAACCCAAAAACCCTGATTTACCCTTGGTTTCAAAGTATTACAAATTGAAAATCAATGGTGGTGCAGGACTTATGAAATTAGCAGATGGCAGCAGTTTTTTACATGATCTGCCTTTGGGTAAAGGTCATTTAATCGTTTGTGCATCAGCTTTGGATCGCGATTGGACAAACTTTCAATCACATGCTTTGTTTTTGCCGGTTTTAATGAAATCTGCAATGTTGGGCAATTATCGAACAGCCTTGTATCAGTCATGTGGAGAAAGCAATGGAATAGCAACCGGATTGCCTTATGAAAATGAAACAGGAATCCGATTGATCAGTGGACAAAACATTTTTGTTCCCGAAGTTATGAACAGAGATGGAGAGATGGTTTTGAACACCAATGGTGAAATTTCATCTCCCGGTCAATATGAATTGAGAAATAAAACTTCCGATAGTGTTCTCTCCTATTTGTCATTTAACATCAACCGAAATGAAAGTGACACAAGGGTTATAGAGGAAAATGAATTCGAAAAACTCAGCAGCAATTTTGGCATCAATACTTTTGAAGGCAGTGCCGAGAAATTATCTGCTGAATTTTCTAAGACCCGTAAAGGCGTGAGCTTGTGGAAATGGTGTATTATTTTTGTTTTGATATTTTTAATGATTGAAATACTTTTGATCAGATTTTTCAGGAACAATGCAAAGCTACCTGCTTAAGAACATATTAGTTACAGACCCATCTTCTCCTTACCATCAGCAAATGGGAGATCTGGGAATCAAAGAGGGTAAAATCACAGAATTCAATTTGGACATAGATCCTGCGGGATATGACAAAACCATTGATTTTACAGGTTGTATGGTGACACCTACATTTGTTGATGTTAGGTGCAACAGTAGCGAACCGGGATACGAACACAGAGAAACCTACAAGTCTCTCAACGAATGTGCGCTTTCCGGAGGTTTCTCGCATTTGGCCATGTTGCCGAATTGTTTCCCTCCTCGTCAAAATGCTTCTGATATTGAATTGGTTAAAAGTCGCACATCCAATTTACCGGTTACATTTCTTGCAATGGGTGCCATTACAAAAGGATTGGACTCAGATGATCTGACTGAAATGTTTGATATGCGTCAATCAGGTGCAGTGGCATACGCGAATGCAAATCATTCGGTTACCAATATCGGTACAATGAGCAGAGCTTTGCAGTATTCTAAGAACTTCAATGGCTTGATCTATTCTTTTTGTGAAGAAAAGGATCTTACCCACGGAGCTTATGTTGCAGAAGGCACTGTAGCTGTAAGTTTAGGATTGAAAGGCATACCGCAAATGGCCGAATACCTTCAGGTACAAAGGGACATTGAATTGGCCGATTACCATCAAACCACTTTACACATCACCAAGATCAGTACCGAAAAGTCTGTTGAATTGGTGAGACAAGCAAAAGCACAAGGTATAAAAGTAACCTGCGATGTTGCGGTGATGAATCTGGTGTTAACTGATGAGACCATAATGGATTTCGACAGCAATTTAAAATTGACACCACCGCTTCGTCAGGCAAATGATGTTAAAGCATTGTGGCAAGGTCTAGACGACGGTACAATTGATGCTATTTGCACAGATCATCATCCACAGGAAATAGAGCACAAAGATTTGGAATTTGAGTATGCATCTTACGGTTCTATTACTTTACAAATAGCTTTGGGATTGGCAATAGAGGGCCGCAACAGGTTTTATCAATCCATGGACGACAGCACACTTTTATCGAAACTGAACGCAGCTCCGGCGAAAATTCTAGGAATACAATTGCCTGTTATTGAAGTCGGATCAGAAGTATCCTTAACAGTTGTAAACCCCAATAAACAAACGATATTGACACATAAAAACAACCGTTCAGGTTGCTCTAATACATATTACATGGACAAGCCATTGCCTCATTTCATAGAGGCAACTTTCGTCGGAAAAGCTTGTCTATTCAATAGCTAAACATCAAATTTGAATTATGAATACAAACAGTACCATCATCGATCAAGAAGTTAAACCTTCAAAAGGCATGAATGCATTTGCTTTAAAATGGGCGGCAATTATGCTCATGGTTACCATTATTACCACCATGATTCAACTCATTATGAATGACTGGCACTATATGCCAAGACAAGGTGGGTTTCCTATGATGTTGTTTAATATAGTGGTTACTTTGGCCATTATGTTCTTTGCAAGCACTGATTTCAGAAAAAATGCAATGGGTGATGTGATGAGCTTTGGAAAAGCATTTAGTTTTAGCTACTACACCTGTTTCCTGCACACATTATTTGTGATAGTGTTCATGCTTATTTTCTATAATCTGATCATCGACTACGACCAATACATCATAGAAGAAACCGGACGTTCCATTGAAGAATTGAAGAAAAAAGGCTTGAGTGATTCTGACATTAAAAAAAACATGGACATGGTTCCAAAAATTTTCTATACCCAATGGATGAATATGGTCATACTGGGTGTAATCATGTCAGTTATTTATTTGATCTACGCTTTAATCATTGCAGCCATTACAAAAAGAACCCCTAAACTCGACCACATTTGACAACAGACATAAAATCCCCGACGCTTGATTTATCCATCGTAATCCCCCTTTTGAACGAGAAGGAATCACTTCCTGAACTGGAAGAGTGGATTGAAAAAGTAATGAATGAAAATCATTACAAATATGAAGTTCTGTTCATTGATGATGGCAGTAATGACGGTTCCTGGGCAACTATTCAAGCTTTATCAGAAAAGAATCCTGCGGTAAAAGGCATAAAATTCAGACGCAATTACGGCAAATCTGCTGCTTTGAACATTGGTTTCAATGAAGCTTCCGGAAAAGTGATCATCACAATGGATGCTGATTTACAGGACAGCCCAGATGAGATACCCGCCCTTTATGGCAAAATCATCAGTGGTGAGTACGATTTGGTTTCCGGTTGGAAGAAAAAACGCTATGATCCAATCACAAAAACACTTCCTACCAAACTGTTCAATTGGGCAACACGCAAAATGAGCGGTATTTATTTGCACGATTTTAATTGCGGTTTAAAAGCCTACAGTCATGAAGTGGTTAAAAACATAGAAGTATATGGTGAAATGCACCGTTACATTCCCGTAATAGCCAAGTCGGCAGGTTTTGTTAAAATAGGCGAACAAGTTGTAGAACACAGGGCCCGTAAATTCGGTACAACAAAATTCGGGCTCAATAGATTTGTTAATGGTTTTCTCGACCTTATGACCATTTTCTTTATGGGTAAATTTGGCAAAAAACCCATGCATTTCTTTGGTGTTTATGGTATACTTTGTTTTCTGCTGGGATTCATCATTGCAGCATACTTACTAATAGACAAAATGATCCATTTGATCAATAAAGAAAAAGCTGCTTTGGTCGCTGATTCTCCTTTGTTTTACATGGGTCTGGTGTGTATGATCATTGGTACTCAAATGTTTTTATCCGGATTTCTGGGTGAGTTGATCAGCCGTTCAAGCGGTGAAAGGAATCAATATTCAGTTTCAGAAAAAATCAATTTGAATTAATGGGCAAACGCATCGTCATCGTGGGACCGGCATACCCCTTAAGAGGTGGATTGAGTACTTACGACGAAAGATTGTGCAAAGGCTTTAATGAAGCAGGACATCATTGCTCAATTCTTAGTTTCAGTTTACAATATCCAAATTTTCTATTCCCCGGTAAAACACAATACAGCACCGACCCGGCTCCTGAAAATACTGAAATAGACACTGCCATCAACTCTGTCAATCCATTCAACTGGTTGAGTACGGGTTCAAAATACAAGAAATTGAAACCGGACGTGATGGTGTTCAGGTATTGGATGCCATTTATGGCGCCATCATTGGGTACCATTGCAGCCATAGCCAAAAGAAACGGACATACCAAGACCGTTGCTATTGCTGACAACATTTACCCTCATGAAAAACATTTTTATGACAATGTTTGCACCAATTACTTTGTCAAGCGCATGGATGGATTCATTACCATGAGTCAATCTGTTTTAAGTGATTTACAAAAATTGGTTCCGGCCAAACCCTCCAAATATGTTCCACATCCAATGTATGATAATTTTGGTGCCGGGATTGAAAAACAATCAGCTAAGCTAAAGATCGGTCTTGATACTGAATACAGTTATCTATTGTTTTTTGGATTTATTCGTCAATACAAAGGTCTGGATTTATTGCTGCAATCATTTGCTGCATCAAAGCTCAAAGAAAAAAAAGTAAAACTGATCATTGCTGGCGAATATTATGAAGATTCAGCACCTTATAAACAATTAATCAATGAATTGAATTTAACTGATGCTGTAATTGAAAGGAACGATTTTATTCCCAATTCAGAAGTAGCAGCTTATTTTTCTGCTTGTGATTTGGTGGTTCAAACTTATCATTCTGCTACACAAAGCGGAGTGACACAAATTGCTTATCACTTTAACAAACCAATGTTGGTAACTGATGTAGGAGGATTATCTGAAACAGTTCCGGATAAAGAAGCGGGATATGTCTGCCAAAAGGATGCTAATGATATAGCAGCAGCTCTGAATGATTTTTATACAAACAACAGGGAAGCCGAGTACTCAAAAAACGCCTCTGTATTCAAACAACGTTTTAGTTGGGACCATATCATGAATGGCATTTTAGAAGTTGGCGGTTTCTAGTTATTGAACTACAACTGACGTTTCACAACCAATTTCAATTTAACTGTTTTATCTATTTTATTGGGATCTACGCCAACGTATGTTGTAACAATAACCATATAAATACCTTCAGTTACATGATCTAAGTGATACACATTTCCAACGCCTTTGATCACTGGAACCCTTCTTCCATAAAGATCTACCAAGATAAAATCTCTGACATTTCTGTCTTTTTCAATTTGAAGTTGAAATTCGTTGGTTGCTGGATTTGGATATAGGCTGATAGGGCTTTTAAAATCTTCAGAAATCAAAGATGTGTTATAAGAAAAAGCCACTTCATCTATATAAAAGAATGTGCCCAAATTTGCTTCGGTGCCTGGTGCAGCAGTACTGAATGTTATTTGCGCAAATGCTGCATCGTCAGAAGTTGTATATGTTATAGGTACATCCATGCGTGTAAATGCAGTTTGTTGCTGCGAAATCCTCAATTCACCACTTCCTATTTCATTTAAATTGGCATCGTATAAAACAACTGAGGCATAAGCCACATCATTTTTTAAAGATTCAAACAAACCCATGAAACCCAATGATTCAGGTCGTCCTTGAACCTCTATGGATTGACCACTAAATCCGCCGTAAGCAATAGAATCAGGAGAAGCAAATACGACTCCAGCTTGCTTCACATTGGTGGTCATATTGTATGCATTTGATAGTCTGAGTGCATTTTGACCGGCATAAAACTTTTGAGTAGTGATAGCATATAAGGGACCATCAGAAAGCACAGAATCTGATTTTGAAACACCATTAGAATCCATGTATACGTTAATGGGGTAAATTATTCCATTCCAAAAATTTGGCTTGGCGTCATTTCCAACCATTTCAAATCCATTGTTTTTAAATTGTGCATTTGCTGCAATTGAGCAAAGCAGAAAAAAGAAGAAGGTAAAATTCTGTTTCATGGTTATGCTGTTTATCTAAAGTTTTAGACGAAAGGTACGAAATAATCGCTGCATTTTTACAACAAAATATCTCACCACGCTGATTATCAGCAAAATAATTATTTTACAAATCGACAATTGGTCGAATATCTCTAATAAAATTACTTTTGAACGACTCTGTAGAGGTAATAGGCTACACCTATAAAAATAAAATTGGGTATCCAAACCGCCAACATTGGATGTATGATACCACTGGCTCCGTATGTATTGAAATATTGGATGATGAACAGATAAATAAAGCTCAGGAAAATTCCAATTCCCAGATTTAGACCAACTCCTCCCCTACTTTTTTTACTTGACACACATACCCCAATTATTGTGAGTATAAATGTTGAGAACGGAGATGAGTAACGCCTATACCTTTCAGTGATGTAGAAGTTGAGTTTATCGTTGCCTTTTTGTTTTTCTTTTTCTATAAAATCATCCAATTCAAATATGTCCATTGAATGGACATCATCTGTATGTCGATTAAAATCTGAAGGATTAAAAGGGATCATGGTATCCAGGAACCTGCCTTTAGTAATTTTCTGACTGCCATCGGGCATGTATTCTCTGATCAAATAATCCTCTAATCTCCATTTTCCGGCTTTTCTGTTCCAACTGATACGCTTTGAGAACAATTTGTTTTTTAAACGCTTGTTTTCATATTTCTCGAGTGAAACTCCACCACCCATGCTATCGCCATAGCCAAAGTACTCCATATAAAAATATGTATTGGGTAATATCTGGCTGTGTACGTTATTGGTATAATCCTCATTGGTATTTCGAATGTATTTGTTTTCAAACGTCAATCGAATTTTATCTGAATGTGGGATGATGTATGCATTTAGGGCAAAAGACAGTATGGCCAGTATAAATGCAGTTTGAACATAAGGTCTGAGGAATCGGTCATAACTCACTCCACCAGCCAGTGTCGCAACTATTTCACTTCTTGATGCCAATTTAGAAGTAAAGAATATAACTGCAATGAAAATAAATACAGGACTAAAAAGATTTAGAAAGAAAGGAACATAATTGAGATAATACAGAAAAATGATCTCAGAGATCGGTGCTTGTTTTTGCAGAAAATCATCGAGTTTTTCGGACACATCAAACACAATGATGATGATGATAAATAGACCGAGGGTCACAGCGAATGTTGTGACGAACTTACGAATGATGTATCGGTCAAATATTTTTAGCATTGGATCACAGTCTGCTTTTCAATTTCTGTACCATTACAGGTTTCCAAGTAGAAAAAGTACCTGCTACGATGTGTTTTCTTGCTTCTGACACCAACCACAAATAAAAACTCAGGTTGTGCAAACTGGCCAATTGGGGGCCCAACATTTCTCCGGCAATGAACAAATGTCTCAGATATGCTTTTGAGTATTTTGGAAGATGTTCGTTATCTACCGGAGTAAAATCTCTCTCCCATTTTTTATTTCTGATGTTGATGATGCCCTCGGCTGTGAACAACATACCATTGCGTGCATTGCGAGTTGGCATAACACAATCAAACATATCGACTCCTAAAGCAATGCATTCCAGAATATTTTCAGGTGTTCCAACGCCCATGAGGTATCTGGGTTTATTGGCAGGTAAAATTGAACAAACAACATCGGTCAATTCATACATGATGTCATGCGGTTCACCAACACTTAGTCCGCCAATGGCATTGCCATCACAATCTTTTGAAGCGATGTATTCGGCGCTTTCTTTTCGCAAATCTTTGAACGTACTGCCTTGTAAAATCGGGAACAAAGACTGACTA
Source organism: Bacteroidia bacterium (assembly GCA_036405075.1). GTDB lineage: Bacteria > Bacteroidota > Bacteroidia > NS11-12g > UBA955 > JABMMZ01. The sequence goes on from DASWYG010000367.1 coordinate 13,282, forward strand.
TATCCATAAAGTGGTTCAGTGGTATTAATTCTCTCCACACAACGATCTAACCACCTATGGGTCATTTTCATACTTTTGGAAGCATATTCATAAGTGCTGGGATATGGCGGACATTCATCGAATGCCATGATGATATCAGCACCAATTTTCCTTTGAATGTCCATGACATTTTCAGGGGTAAATAAATGTCTGCTGCCATCGATATGCGATTGAAACTTAGCACCTTCTTCGGTCAATTTTCTTCTTTCTGCCAAGGAATATACTTGATAACCTCCGCTATCAGTCAAAATGGGTCTTTCCCATCCAATGAATTTGTGCAGTCCTCCTGCTTCCTGAAGAATTTCGGTACCCGGTCTGAGGTAAAGGTGGTAGGTATTTCCAAGAATAATTTGAGCATTGATTTCATTGCGCAATTGATCTTGATTGATGGCCTTTACAGTTCCGGCGGTGCCAACCGGCATGAAAATAGGGGTTTGAATGTTGCCGTGATCGGTGCTAATGAGTCCGGCTCTGGCATTGGAGCCGGTATCTGTATGTTGTAATTCGAATTTCAATTCTGGAAATGGAATGATATCTGAAACAATCGAGCTTGAATTCTGTCGATTGAACTTGCGTAAATGTATGGATCTGAACTGAGCATATTGCCGAAGCTGTTGCTCATTTTAATTTCTGTTGAAATGAGTGCCCATAGGCCATAGTGGTCGTATCCAAAGCCCAATTCATAATAAAATGAATTGGCTTTAAATGCCACCATTGGTATGTTTGGACCTCTAACTGTGGTTTCGTTACTTTGAAAATCATGAGAATATCTGACTCCACCTATGACATAAAACCTATGATTTCTGTGTCTTACAGAATGGTGCTTCAACAATAAGCATTGGTTCAAAGAAACCGATTCAGTTTTTGCTGTTTGAGTAACACCATCGTTGAATAGGTAGGTAAAATTTCTTTGTGAGAATTCGAGTTGAGGCAAATACCTGACGGTAAAGAACTTTCCTATTCTATAGTCAGCAATACCCCCAAAGCACAATCCTGCGAATCCTGTGGTGGTGATACTCCTAACTGAATCTCTTTGATAAAAGTCTTTGGCTGTTACTACTTTAGCTTTGGCAAAATTGGGAACTATAGAAAGTCCGAAATGCCATTTTCGATTATCGTCATTGGGTCTGTGCTCTTGGGCTGAAGCCGAGAGAATCATTGAAAAGACCCATAAGGTCAATATTATTTTGTACCTGTGTAGATGCTGCATATTCCGAAACTCAGTGACTTTTGTCCGTTGTTTTTGAAACCGGCTTTTTCTAAATGACCAATGAATTGATTTCCATCAGGAAAATGTCTGACAGATTCAGGAAGGTATGAATAGGCCGAATTGTTTCTGGAGATATAACGTCCCCAAAAAGGCAATATTGCGTTGAAGTAAAAGTTGTAAATTTGTTTAACAGGGAAAACACGCGGCTTGCTGAACTCAAGTACCACCAGCATTGCACCGGGTTTGAGCACCCTGTAAATTTCTGATAAGCCAGCATCGAGATTTTCAAAGTTTCTTACACCGAATCCAACGGTACAAGCATCAAAAACGTTGTCACCAAAGAGTATTTTCTCACTGTCACCTTTTCGAAGTTCAATTTTATCTGATAGTCCGAGGTGACTGATTTTCTTTCTGCCCATGTCCAACATGCCTTCACTTAAATCTATTCCAATGATCTTATCCGGATTGAGTTTAAGTCCGGCCAAAGCCAGATCTGCCGTACCGGTGGCCATGTCGAGGATCAATTTAGGTTGTAAGTCCTTGAGTTTGGCAATTGCCTTTTTTCTCCAGAGTTTATCTATGCCCAAAGAAAGGAAATGATTGAGGAAATCATAGCGTTTGGAGATGCTGTCGAACATCTCTTCAACTTGTTGTTTTTTACTTTTTTCTGAACTTTGAATGGGTTTAATCGCGCTCAATGTAATAATTGTTTAATTTTGCAAAATCTTTGCAAAGATAATCCAAAGCATTGATTTAAAAGAAATAAATGAAAGCAGAATTCAAAGGGTCCTATCCCTCACTCATCACCATGCCAAAGGCAGATTTTCCAGAGTTTGCCTTTATCGGCCGCAGTAATGTGGGAAAAAGCTCGTTGATCAACATGCTTTGTGATCACAAAGATTTGGCTAAAACGTCATCAAAGCCCGGCAAAACACAACACATTGTTCGATTTCACATTGATGGCAAGTGGTTTTTAATTGATTTACCAGGATATGGTTATGCAAAAGTTTCAAAAGATTCGCGCAAACTGTTTGGTGAAATGATACAGGACTATTTGCTGGAAAGAGACTCATTATTTTGTGTTTTTGTGTTGATAGACAGCAGGCTCGAACCTCAGAAAATTGATCTTGAATTCATGGAGTGGCTTGGTGTAACAGGTATTCCATTTTGCATAGCATTTACAAAAACCGACAAATTGAAAGACTCACAGGTTACCAAAAACCTAGAAGCTTATAAAAAAACATTGGAAGAAAATTGGGAGGAATTACCTCCAATTTTTGTCACTTCTGCTACAGAAAAGACAGGCAAGACTGAGATTCTCAAGTTCATAGATGGGGTAATAAAAAACTCCAGAACGTTGTAAGTATTTGGTATTGTGCTTCTTTAAAATATAATTTCTTTTAGCAAGTCAGTTTAACTTGGTCGAAAACAAGTTCGAACTTTTCATTTTTTTTCAGATTAATGTTAAAAAGAGTATTTTCGCAGCACTTTATTTAAAATGAAAAAAATATCCATTATTGTGTGTCTGGCCATATTGGCAGCATCATGCAACGACAAGAAATTAGCGTCTAAAGTGTCTCTTAAAACTGCAAACGATTCGTTTTCATATTCTTTGGGTGCATTGATAGGCAGCAAAATGTTGAAACCTAAAAAAGTTAAAGAAATCAATTGGGAAG
>DASWYG010000368.1:0-4010 GCA_036405075.1 Bacteroidia bacterium
TTTCAGGGATTAACATCTCTATCGACGACAAAGACAATCCGCTCATGATTAAGGTAGCCTCTATCCCTGAAGCAAGGATGCAGGTCTACTTTCTGGACAACGAAGATTACTTCCACCGTAAATTTGTATTCACCGATGACAAGAACAAATTTTTTGATGACAACGACGAAAGGGTCATCTTCTTTTGCAAAGGTGTATTAGAAACAGTTAAAAAACTTGGATGGGCACCTGATATCATTCATTGCCAAGGTTGGATGACCAGTCTTATTCCGGTATATCTTAAAACCATTTATAAAGACGAACCGGTTTTCAAAAATTCAAAAATCGTTTACTCAGTATTCGAAAGTGAATTCAAAGAAGACCTTGGTAAAGATTTTGCCAGAAAAGCAACCCTTAACGAAATAGAAGACAAACACCTACAAACCTATGCAAACGGCGATAACATGAGCTTGCACATGGGTGGCATTCAAAATGCTGATGCTGTAGTTGATTGTACTTCAAACCTCGCACCTGAACTCGCTAAAGTCATAAAAGCAAAACCGCACATGACCCACGACAACGAAAATTTAGGTGAAAAGTACGTTGCATTCTACGAACAAGTGATGACTTCTGCGAAATAATTGTTTATTTTGCATTCGTGAATCTTAAATTTGTTAGTCTCCTCTTCATCAGCTTTGTTTTAGCGTCCTCTTGTAAAAAACAGAATGACAATGTCTTTCTGGCAAATGAAGCATTACAAGGTTTTGACGGTTACATGTATACGGATACCATTTCCTTAAATACCTGTACCATTAGGGAAGACTCTCTAAGAACCGATAATTTAACTCATAACACTGTAGGTGTCATCAATGACCCATTATTTGGCACCTACAGTGCTAATTCTTATGCACAGTTCCGATTGCCTCAATTGGGCAATGTGATCAGTTCACAAACGCTGGATTCTGTGGTTTTGTTCCTTCAATTCACATCAGAAACCGCTTATTATGGTGACCTCAATTCAACTATGGATTTATCCGTCTATGAATTGAACGAGAAAATGGATACCTTCCAAAGGTATTCCAATGGCAGTTACAATTATGACCCTACTCCGATCGGAACATTTTCCGGTAAATTCAGAGTTTCAGACAGCATGGACTACATGGATTTAGGTACAGCGAAAAAAGCCGCACCCGGAATTTCAATTAAACTCAGCAATACATTTGCTCAAAAATTGTTCAATGCCAATTCAACCGACTTGAGCAGCCAAGATCAATTCATAAACTTCTTTAAAGGTATTGCGGTAGTGCCTACTTCAAATCCATCATCAGGTTCGGGTATAATTGCAGCTTTGAACTTTAAAGGATCTTATTCCAGAATCAGGATTTATTACAATGGCAATCAACAAAGCGATTTTCAGGTTATTGATGAATCCAACAGATTGACCAAATTCAATATCAGCAACCAACCATTCAACATCTTACAACAAAAATCACTGAATGGAAAATTCAATTTTGACACCACCTACATACAAGCAATGACAGGTGCTAAATTGAAAATTGATATCCCTTATTTGTTTGCAATGACGCCAAAAAACGGCAAGAAAATGACCATTGGCAAGGCTGAGATCATCATCAGACCACTTGCAGGTTCATATACCTCACCTTTCAATTTACCCAGCAGACTCCTACTCTTACAACCAGATGAAAGTACAAGGATCAATAATTTCATTGAAGACATCACAGAACCATTTTATGGCGGCAAATACGATGCTGTAAAAAATGAGTACAGATTCAACATCACCAGACACATACAACAGCTTTTTATAAATTACCAAAACAAAGGCAGCAACAAAAACAGAGGTTTGTATTTGCTTGTTCCGACAGATGAACCCATAGCTCCATCACGTATGGTGATAGATGCCAGGAAAAAACTGAAAGATGCGGGCATAGAATTCAGATTGGTTTATACTGAACTTTAAGAGATGTTGTTTGTTAAATAATTAATGGAAAACAAGAGAAAACCTTATCAATTGGTATCCAGAGAATGGAAAAAAGATGACACTGTCATCAAACTCGGGCATACTGAAATCGGAAACGGCAACATCACATTGATCGCCGGTCCATGTGCTGTTGAGAATGAAGATCAAATATTCACCATCTGTGAGTTTTTATCCAAACTCGATATCAAAATACTTAGAGGTGGGGCCTATAAGCCACGCACCTCTCCTTATTCATTTCAAGGTCTTAAAAAAGACGGATTAATTCTGATGAGACAAGCGGCTGATAAATACGGCATGCATGTGATCACAGAAGTAATGGACACCAATTTGGTAGACGAAGTGTATCAATATGCCGACATTTTACAAGTAGGAACGCGTAACATGCAAAACTACCAATTGTTGAGAGCATTGAGTAAAATCGATAAGCCGGTTATGCTTAAAAGAGGCATGAGCAGCACCATGGAAGAATGGTTGTTGGCAGCTGAATACATCCTTAGCGGTGGCAACGACAAAGTGATTTTGTGTGAGCGCGGTATCAGAACATTTGAGACAGCAACCCGCAACACATTGGACCTAAGTATAGTGCCATTATTGAAATCTGTGAGCCATTTACCTGTGATCGTAGATCCTAGTCAGGGCACAGGTGTAAGAGAATTGGTAGTACCTATGAGTTTAGCTTCAGTTGCTGCCGGTGCAGATGGGCTGATGGTAGAAGTACACAACCAACCCGAGGAAGCACTCTCAGACGGCGCACAATCACTTTATTTTGACCAACTGAAAGATTTGGTCAATCGCCTCAAAACGGTGTCTGGTGCATTCGGAAAAAGCCTCAATTCCGAAACAGAAAAGATTTTTTCATAATTTTTTTGTTTTGTATCAAATTCCTTTATCTTTGCACTCCCAAAAACCAGTACGGTGTGGTAGTTCAGCTGGTTAGAATACTGCCCTGTCACGGCAGGGGTCGCGGGTTCGAGTCCCGTCCACACCGCAACAGAAAACCAACCCCGCTTTAGCGGGGTTTTTTGTTTGATCTGACAGACAATCCAAGCCGCAAAAAACTTCTTTAAAACAGATTCATAAAACTAGTAAAAAGCTATTTTCTATTTGCATACGGCTTGAGAATGGATGGAAGATCAAACAAAATCATTTGCCGCCTTAGGCAAATGTTTTCTGTTTAGCCACACTACTTAGGGTCCATCAGCCTGAAATGGGAACAGAATGAGAGCGAGATCTCCTACGCTAAAGCTACGGAGATCAAAGAACGAGAGCGAGAGCGATGCAGAAATTGTATTATATGACCTGCATTGAAGTGCAACAAAGGCTGATAATCAAGTCCATTCCATACTCCCTTGTACATCAACAGATTGCAAAGGTTTATTGTTTTAATAGGGCAAAATGAGGGGGCAGAAATAAGTAATTAAGATTTTATTTGGATAAATTCTTCTGCCAAAAGTAACTTATATTCTCTCAAATCTTCTACTATCTGACTATTCTCTCTTACTATAAAAGCGCCATACATATTAGAATCATTAGTAAATTTAAAAATTATTGGCTCAAAATGTAAGGAAACTGTATTGAAATAATGACTTCTTTGATATTTTGAATGCCAAATTCTAAATTTTCTATACCTTACTTCGCCATAACCGTCGGTGGTATCGGTTAAGAATAATATAACAGCGTCGGGTTTTGATAAAAAAAAAGACTTGATATAAAATGAAACTGTGTTTGCAATTTTTTCATCAAATGCTTTGAACTCATTCCCACAAGACCTTAAATCAAATTGATAAAAATCGAAATCTTTTAATGAATCAACTCTATCGGTTTCATATGTCTCATTTACGCGAGTAAGAGTTAAAGTGATTGTTGAACCTAAATCAGTAATAAACACATCGTCATCCCCTAAATACTTTTCAATTCTGTAAGTTTGGGGAATATGTTTCAAGTCCAATTTCCTTTAGTTTTGATTTTATAGATTTAGTTGTATCTTTAGAGTGTACAATACTCTTAATAGTATTATACCTATCAATAAATT
>DASWYG010000369.1:0-1852 GCA_036405075.1 Bacteroidia bacterium
TCCAAAGTCAATGGACCTATATAAGTTGAAGTTGTGTCTTTTGAAGTTTTCCAGATGTATTTACCTGTTCCTTTTTTTACAGCTCCCAAATGGTAGCCTTTATTGTCTTTTTCTGCATTGAATATGATATTGTAGCCGGTAGAAGTCACAACCGGTGACATTACATTTGAGAATGCCGGATCAGTTGCTTTAATTTTTGGTAAGGTTGCTACAATGGTTGGATTGTTCCAAACCGGATTGTTGTTGCTGAAACCTTTTAAAGTTTGAACTTCCCAATAGCCGCTATCTCCAACATTTCTGTCAGTGATCATTCTTCTGAGTGATCCATCGGTACCCCAAACATCTTGAGCAAAATCGCCAAGTGTAATACCGGTGAATCTCAAGTTGCCACTTGGAGGCAATTCAACGATCTCAGGAACACGAATGTCGTTGACATATTTATCGAGTATGGAATATGTTCTGTTGTTCGACAATGTAACAGTTTGAAGGAATATCCTCAATTTGTCATGCTGATAATATTCAGCAGGTATGCTTCTTCTCCAGTTGTTTACCAATTTCCATGAACCGTTATTTGGTAACAATGGTTTAGAATAATCAACTTTGAATTCGAGAAATTCATTGAATACTTTGGTAGGATTTGTTTTATCAGCAGATGTGCTGTAAGAATGTGGCAAACACATGATCCTATTGATGAAAACACGAGAAGCATTGTAATGTTGAACACGCTCATTGCCAACATCACCTACCCAAAAAGAACTGTCAGCCTGAAAAGCAATGAAAGGTTTGGTGAGCATGGTGACAGAATCATTGAAGTAAAATTTATTGTCATTAACAGCAGGACTGTTGATGTATCCTCCGGCAGAGCCGAATGTCCAGGCTGAATTTCCTGTACTTACATAGAAAGCTTTTATCTGTTGCGAAGAAGCTCCATCTAAAATCATAATTTTAGAATTGTTTGGAGATACTGCCATTGCCAATGGTTCGAGTAATCCGCTGATGCTTAAAACAGCAGTTGATAGTGAACCATTTGAGTTGACAGTGAATTTTTCAACTGTATTTGAACCGCTGATCACCCATAAATTGTCATTTCCATCTACACAGATTTCTCTTGGTGCAGTGAAGCTCAATGTTGTGACCAAAGCACCGGTAGTTTTATTAAAGACATTGATGACATCAAGTTCTTTGTGTGCTACAAATAAGTATTTACCGGTTTTTTGAACTGCCAATCCGCTAGGATGTGCATTTGGATTGTTGGTGTAAAGGTCAATGACACTTGCATAGGTACGGCCATAGGTTACACCTTGCGAAGAACCTGAAGTGAAAGTGAATTCTTTATCGTTGCTGGTTTTGGTGGCATAAACGAAAGATAGATCCACATTATAAGGGTCATATCCGGCCCAGTACACATTGGTGCCATCTGTAGCAACATAATCGGCTTGTTGGTCGATGTCGTTGTACTCGCCAAACAAGATGTTGATTTTGTTTAAGGGTTTGTTGATGTCGAATTTATAGCAAGAAGGCACACCTTCTGTATAACCAACAGCATAATAAGCAAATTGACCCGCTATGGCCATACTGGTGAAACGTTCAAATGCTCTGATTTTTGAACTACCTGTTACAGAGTCGGAATTGTTTCCAACTGTTCCATCCCAATTGTAGGTGATGTTATTAGAAACCACCTTCACATAGTAGCCGGTATCAGCGATCAGGAAGCCGTCGTCATTGGTCCTGTCCCAATAAGCGGTATGAGTACCTGAAGTGTACCTGACATTGTTCCAAAGTGTTTTAACCAATGTACCATCCCACTTGTAAACACCTGCGCTGGTGTTTGATGAAGAGGGGAGATTAAAAG
>DASWYG010000370.1:0-5640 GCA_036405075.1 Bacteroidia bacterium
ATAATTGCCATCAAACACAAAATCAGGCCACCATCTGGCATTCACGGTAAGTTTGGTCGCTTTTACGTCCCCGCGCACTTCAAGGTTGCCCATGGCATCCAACCTCAAACCTCCGGAACCATTTGTTGAATTCCATGGCGCTATCACCAAAGCACCATTGCCATTGGTGCCTTCTGCTGCCCTGCCGTCGGTATAAAACAATCCAAAGTCGCCATCTTGCGAGATGTTGTTGTAAGCTCCGGTCCCCAAATTGCCCACCATGTGCAAGTGGCGGGTATACTCATTCGAATTGTTGACACCAAAAATAGCAACCGGTACATTGAGATCATAAGCTGCTCTTACATCCAATGCAGCTCGGGGCGATGGCATATTGATACCTATACGACCTTCAGGGGTCACAATAAAACGTGTGCCAATACCACCCGGCTTAGAAGGGTCTATTTCTCTGGCCCAAATCAAAGGTTGACCAATTGGTGTTCTAGGTAAATTCAATCCTCCGATGGGTGAATAGATCAACCTTGGATCTGTGAGTGTTGGAAAGTATTTAAAATTGATTGGAATGAATTTGGAAAAATTTTCATCGCCGGAAGCAACAATGATGGGTTGAAATATCTGGTCCCAAATAACATTTCCTGTAAAGACAACACCACCACCACTTTGTGTACAATTGCTGTTTTTGCTTACAATTAAACCAACCTGAGTATTTTGACAATACTCAATTTCCTCCCAAGCATCCGGATTGTTTGTTCCAATGCCAACTCCGGATGTTGTGTAAGTTTGGGTCGTTGAAGAATTCCAATTGCCGATTGTTTGCGCTTTTATACTTTGACCATAAATCGATAAAGTAATAATAAACAGATAATTAATGCATTGAATTAGTTTCATATTAATAAGATTATTTTCACAAATATACACTACAATCACAATTTATCAAATTTTTGTTGTAATTTTATATTAGTTTTGCGACCTATGTTTAGATGTATTTTAGTAACAAAATTTATATTAACGATCATTTTAGTTAGTAGCAACAGTTGTATCAGTAGAAACTACTACAATACAACTATTGTCCAACACGACTATTGGATTGCTTTTCAGTCTGCAAGAAATTCCGGCGATATTAACCTAGCCATTAATTATATCCATTTATTGGCTAATTTTTCGAAAGACTCTATAAGATGTTTCGATTCTGCATCGATTATTTATTACAATGCTCATTTCTATCCTCAGAGCATTTATTGGTCAAAGAAATCCTTAAGACACAATGATTCAAATGCATACTCATTGGCAATTCTTGCACGTTCTTATCAAAAGCTATCAAGTTTCCAAAACTCAATAGATTGCTTTGAAAAACTCATAAAAATCGACCCTAAACCTGAGAACTATTTATACTTGGCCGAATCTCAATACAGACTCAAAAGACTCATGGAATGTATTCAAACCACCATGATTGCCGAACAAACACCAATCAACTATGAATATAGCTACAGCTATATCGACACAAGCAATAGAAAAAACACAACAAACATCAAATCAGCATTGATGAATTTCCGGGGGTTGGCATATTTCGACCTGGGTAACTACGATGAAGCTGAGAAGTCATTTGAACAAGCTCTGCAATATGATCCAACGTTTTTACTTTCAAATTTTAACCTTAGCATTGTCAAACAGAAGAAACGGTCAGGTCAGAATTGAAAATCTCAAAAATCAAATCCAACTAATCCAAACATTAAATCACAATTGTGTTTTATGCATGATGTTTGCTAATTATAAGAATTCTTTGATTTTATATCTTAAAGTCTAAGATCATAAATTGATTTATATCAATTTGTTGTATTTTTATCATGGTATAAAAAACATCATTCTCATGAAAAAATCAATTTAAAAGCCATATCTCAATTTCTAGCGAAAGTTTTTTAATATTGCATACCAATCATGAAAGAAAAAATTGCCATTATAGGAGGCGGATTGAGCGGCTCATTGTTAGCCATTTGTTTGGCCAAAAGGGGTTTCCGCATTCAAATATTTGAACGCAGAGGAGATATGAGAAAAGGTCAGGCTGAAGCAGGCAGATCCATTAATTTGGCTTTGTCTACCCGCGGCATTGAAGCTTTGAAAAAAGTTGGCCTAGCCGATAAAGTACTTCAAGAAGCCATTCCCATGAATGGCAGAATGATGCACAGTGTTCAAGGTGAATTGACCTATCAACCCTATGGTAAAACCGGCCAATACATCAACTCTGTATCGCGTTCAGCATTGAATGTGAAATTACTCGAACTGGCCGATGAATACGATAATGTTGAATTGTTTTTCAATCACCGATGCATTGATTTGGATCTCAACATCAATACAGCTGTAATGGAATTGCCGGATGGTAGTCAAACCACGGTTGAAGCAGACATCATGTTCGGCTCAGATGGTGCTTTTTCGGCAGTGAGATCAGAAATGCAAAAAACCAATCGCTTCAATTATTCTCAACACTATGAGAATTACGGTTATAAGGAATTGGAAATCACACCTGGAGAGAACGGCAGTTTCTTAATTGAGAAAAACGCTTTGCACATTTGGCCTCGCGGTGAGTTCATGATGATCGCACTGCCTAACCCGGAAGCTACTTTTACCTGCACTTTATTTTTAGCTTATGAAGGCCAACACAGTTTCGAGAATTTAAAAACCAGAGAATCTGTTGAGCAATTCTTCAATACTCATTTTCCTGATGCTGTTAAATTGATGCCCAATTATCTGGAAGATTTTTTCAATAATCCAACCGGCAATTTGGCCACAATTCGTTGCAATCCTTGGGTGCATAAGAAATTTGCCCTGATCGGTGATGCTGCTCATGCCATCATTCCTTTTTATGGTCAAGGTATGAACTGCAGTTTTGAAGATGTGAGTGCAATTGATGAAATCATAGAAACCAATTACCCTGACTGGGATAAAATTTTTAAATTGTACCAAGATTCTCGCATCATCAACGCAAATGCTATTGCCGATTTGGCTTGTAAAAATTTTGTTGAAATGAGGGATTTGGTAGGTCAACCTGCCTTTATGCATTTCAAGCACATTGAAAAAGATCTGGGAGATCATTATCCTGACAAATTCAAAAGTCAATACAGTTTGGTGAGTTTTTCAACAGAGCCATACAGTTATGCACTGGCCCAAGGATTCAAAAATGAAGCCCTCATCAATTACATCATTGAAAACAAATTGGAGAATCGCATCACTGACCGTGAATACATGAACGATTTGATGAAAGATTTCCTTGGTTAATCAATAATTGATGCTCTGTTTCAATACTGCCCAATAATTGGGGAACGATTTTGAAACCACCTCTTCATTGATGATTTCGATATCCGTCAATGTGGCAAATATGGAGCAGGCCATGGCAATCCGGTGGTCACCGTAGGAGTCAAATGTGTAATTCTTTAAAATCCTTTCTGTGAAAGACAATTGAACTGTATCGTCATTCAAATACTCTATTTTACAAGCAGTTTGAGCCAAATTGTTTTTCATGGCCTCCACCCTATTGCTTTCCTTTAAGACCAAATTTTTAATTCCTGTGAATTCTGCTTCAGTTCTTGTCGCAGCGCAAAGTGCGCAGATGGCCGGAAAAGCATCAGGTATTGCCGCAAAATCCAGTTTCAACATTTTCGGTTTTGTCAACATTGAACTCTGGATCCTTATCCCGTCAAGTTCTGGAGTGGTTTTTACGCCAAATGATTCAAATATTTCAGCGATTTTACTGTCGCCCTGACTGCTGTTGATGGTCAATCCCGGTAAAAACAAATTTGTATTGGGCAACAAAGCCGCAAATGCATAAACAAATGTAGCAGCGCTCCAGTCCGCTTCTGCTTCAATGTTGTCGGGCAAACTGTATTGGCCGTTTGAGACTTGATATTTATCCGGCAGTTCATTCACTTTAATTCCTGCTTGCCTCATCATGTCCAAAGTCATTTCAACATAAGGTTTTGAGACTTGTTCGCCCAAAATGTTAATTGTCAAACCATTCTTAAAAAAAGGTGCTATGAGCAACAAAGCGCTCACAAATTGGGAACTGAGACTGCCATCAATTGTCACTTCAAGGGTACTTAAGTCAACTTTATTGACCACTTTTAATGGCAACTGATTGTCTTTTTTAAAGAATTCGAAACTAGCGCCAATTGATTTAAGGGCTTGAAGCAAATCACCGATTGGTCTTTCCCTTAAACGCTCACTCCCATCAATTGTAAAATCACAACCCTTAAGTGCTGCATATGCCAGATAAAATCTCAATGGGGTACCAGCATCTTTAAAATCGATAGTTGACTCGGGGTGATACAATGCCGATTCAAGCACTCGGGTATCACTGCTATCAGACAAACCCATTAAAGGCGGTTGATGATTAGACAAAGCGCAGATCATCAGGTATCGATTCGAGATACTCTTGGATGCCGGCAATGTTATTTTTCCGGTGAGGGGTCGATTGATCTTGCTCAGAAACATTGAAATACTCTGCAATAATATGCACTTTATCGTGATTTAGACAATGCTGACTTAACTTAAAGAATCGAGGCATTTAAAAATATTTCCAAATAGAGGTCAAATGGATTAATTTCGCATGATTACATGAAGAAAATTGGCATTATCGGAAATGGAAGTTGGGCTACGGCATTGATCAAGATCTTAAGCGACAATCCTTTGCAAAAATCCATCACTTGGTGGATGAGGAACCCTGAGGACATTCAGTTCATAAGCGAATTCGGTCACAATCCCCGTTATCTAACGGATGTGCCAATTGACTCAGACAGAGTGACATTGAACCCAAGTTTAGAATCAACAATACTTGAAAATGACATCATTCTGATTGCAGTTCCTTCGGCTTTTGTTCACACTGTATTGAATGCTTTACCTAAAGACATTTTCAGCAATAAAAAGATCATTTCAGCTGTGAAGGGGGTAAACCCGGAAACCCATCAAATCATCAGTCATTACTTTGAGACCGAATGGTTGGTTCCCTCCTTTTCTGTAAGTGCAGTAAGTGGACCTTGTCATGCTGAAGAAGTGGCCATGGAAAAACTCAGTTACCTGACCATTGCCTCATTGGACAAGGATTTTTCGGAAGAAACAGCTGCATTACTCGAATGTCACTACATTTTTTGCAAAACAACTGAAGACATATACGGTATTGAATATGCGGCCGTTTTGAAAAATGTTTACGCCATTGCCTGCGGCATTTGCCATGGATTGGGCTATGGTGACAATTTCCAATCTGTATTGGTTTCTGCGTCCTCTCGTGAAACAGAAAGATTCTTAGAATCCAGCCACCAGGTGCATAGAGATGTAAAAGAAAATGCTTATTTAGGTGATTTGTTGGTGACAGCATACTCTCAATTTAGTCGAAACCGCACTTTTGGCAATATGTTGGGCAAAGGTTACAATGTAAAGAGTGCTCAAATGGAAATGAACATGATTGCAGAAGGTTACTATGCAACAAAAACCATGAAAGAGATCAATGAGACTGTAAATGCCGATATGCCCATATTAGATGCTGTTTACGACATCATTTACAAGGGTGGCAATGCAAGAAGGATCATGAAGGAACTGACCAGAAACATCATTTAAAACGCGACATGCCAGACAATCATGATATATCTGAAATATTGA
>DASWYG010000371.1:0-7014 GCA_036405075.1 Bacteroidia bacterium
TTGATAATGGTATTACAACTTGGACAAACTGCATATTGAGACAAGGAACGCAATTGAACAGAAATCTGCTTATGACATTTAGGGCAATTAACAGAATTATAAGGTTTCAATATGTGCTTATCACCACTCATTTAAGTTTCTTGTTTGTTTCAAGTTCAAATCTTCAAAATCTATCATCTTACCTTTTAAAACATTGATCATTGAGTAAGGATCTACATGCACCAGAGCTGTCTCTCCTATCTTGTTGCTGAGTATGGCAAACTCAGATTTGGCCTGTATTTTCCAAATTTCCTTGTATTCGCCTTCCATGTGTTCAATCATAAGCGGCATGAGCGACTCAACAAACTGACTTTTTACCCCATCCCACATGACCATATTTCCTGCCACCAAATCGGATGGGGCAACTCTGTTCGATGCTGAATATTCTTGCAAACAGGCATAATGAGCATAAGATTCACTGACATAAAACAAGGCATTGTCGTCATCCAACATTTGCCAAACATTGATGATGCAACCATCAAATTTTAATTGTTGACGACCGATGATTTGAAAAGCTCTTTTATTGAATTCCCCTTTTAGTCCAATACAAAGTGGTGAAAGGTCTTCCTGAATTTGATCTGCTTTATCACTACGGTTCAATGTGAATCCTTGCTTAGCGGATTTAATGTTACAAACCGGGCAAACTAAAAAATTGCTTGCTCTTGACCATAAACGAACTTCTGTTCCACAGGCCGGACACACTTGCAACTGACTATGATCAAAACGTTCGCTCATCTCCTGTTCTCTGTAAATTGAACCGATGTTGGGTTGAAATATTTTTGCACGAGATCGAACAAAGTTCTACAAG
Organism: Bacteroidia bacterium; assembly: GCA_036405075.1. Taxonomy (GTDB): domain Bacteria; phylum Bacteroidota; class Bacteroidia; order NS11-12g; family UBA955; genus JABMMZ01. The sequence goes on from DASWYG010000371.1 coordinate 848, forward strand.
CGTCATCGTTGTTTCTCGAAAAATTAGACAAAAAAACGTCGAAAGTCAGATGTCCGTATTCGGGCCAGGTGTGAATGGACAAATGCGATTCGGTAAGACAAACCACTGCTGTAAAACCGGCACCATCAAAGGCATGCACCACTCTTCCAACTTCTTTCAATTGAAGATTTTGGACAGCATTTTGAACGAGAGTCATAAATCCCTCAGCATCACAAAGTTTATCAAGGTCTTCGGTTTTAATTTCCGCCAGTATGTGCAAACCCGGCATATACACTGCACGTTCCATAGTCATCGTGGGACCAAAAATAATACTTTTGGAGAAAAATAAAAGCGCAAATTTCTAAACTTAAATGTTAGAATCCATAACAGAACTAACTATAAAATCTATCGCCTAAACTTCGGCAATGTTAATTTGTATCGCACAGACAAGACCCTAATGGTAATGATGAGCAACATGGAAACTGGCAAACTGATGAATCTTTCGATTTGAAAATAATCGAAAGTGACATAGAGCAAAGCTCCCGCCATACAAGCTGTTGCATAGATTTCTTTTCTGAACAAGACCGGAATTTCATTGGTGAGCACATCCCTGAGCACGCCACCCATAACAGCTGAGAACATGCCCATAACTGCTGCAATGAATGGATTGACGCCAAAATGCAAAGCTTTCTCTGTACCAATAATGGTAAACATGGCGACACCTAATGTTTCAAGAATGAACAGGTTTCTTCTTTGTTTGATCAATTGATCGTAAAACAAACTGGTTAACACAATGCCAACCAAAACCGACCACATGATGTTGATGTCTTTGATCCAAACCAATGGATAATCACCCAGCAAAATATCTCTTACCGAGCCTCCGCCAATAGAGGTAATGAACCCTACAAAAGTAACACCGAACCAGTCGGCATTACTTTTATCATTGGCATTGAGCGCTCCTGAGGCAGCAAACAAAACTGTTCCGCACAATTCAAACGGATATTGTAAATTCATAAATGTTGTTAAGTTTAATGAGCTTAGTTTTTAGAATAGGATTCAAAAATAAAAGACGAAAATCAATTATGAAACATTTAATCATTAAGCCCCTATGAATGTTTCTTCTAAGATCGTTTCATACACCAATTGCTTGTCGTTGAATACTGCAACAGCTTCAGGATACAACAATAAAAATGCTTCCAGATTGGTGAGTGATATTGTACCGGTAATGTATGCATGACCTTCACTTGCATAAGTCTCCCGAATTTTCTTAAATGCATTTGCTGCTTCAGATTGGAGTGCAGGAATTACCCTTAAATATACATCTGCTTCCACATTTTTATTGACCCCAATGATGTCCTCTCTGTTCAGCTTTTTGTATTCATATCGGTAATCATAAGACAAGGCCGAAATATCACTCAGCACAGCAGATGCCGTTGGAAAATCGCCTGCACCTTTGCCCGAAAAGAACTGTTTATCGGCAAAGAATGTTTCCGTTTGAACCCCATTGTAGGCATCTTCAATTCGATACAAATCCGATTCGATGTTTACAAATCTTGGCGCCACCAAGGCATAGATGCTTCCATCATTCAATCGTCCGGCATGAGCAACGAGTTTCAATTTCAAACCTTTTTCTCTTGCATAAGCAATTTCCGGTTCGCCAATTTTACTGATACCAATGGTGAACAGATCTTCTTTGTTGATGATCTGTCCGAATGCATGAGCCGATAAGATCTGGAGTTTATAAGCAGCGTCATGACCGTCCACATCCAAACTCGGATCACTTTCTGCATATCCCAATTCCTGAGCCAATGAAAGTGCCTCATCAAAACTCCAATTGAATTCTTGTGCCTTACACAAGATGAAATTTGTACTGCCATTGACAATGCCTTTGATGCTTTTCAAGGTATCGTTGTCGTAATACTCTTCCAAATTACGGATGATGGGAATACTTGCACAAGCAGCGGCTTCATATAGCAGTTGTGCGCCAAACTCAGTTTGCAATTGAAGCAATTCTCTGAAATTTTCGGCAATCATTTTCTTGTTGGCACTCACCACAGGCTTGCCATTTTGAAGTGCTTTTTTTGTAATTCTAAAAGCTTCTTTAGCATCGTCAATGAGTTCAACGATCAGGTTGATTTCGGGATCATTTAAGAGATCATCGACATTGAAGGTGAACTTATCTATTGGGATGGGTCTTTGCTTTTGTTTGTTTTTAACACAGATGTTTTTGATTTCAGCATTCAAGCCGGGTGTTTGTTCCAACACGCGATACAAGCCATAGCCTACGCAGCCAAATCCTATCAGTCCTATTTTTAATTTTTTTCTTTCAGTCATAATGTTCATGCATTTAAAGGTTGAGTTTCAATTGTTTTTTTATTTTTGGTCAATATCAGCAGTGCTTGTTTGATGTCGTCTATCAGATCTTCTGCGTCTTCCAATCCAACGGATAAACGGATCAAACTATCGGTAACGCCGGCAGCTTTGCGCTTTTCAGCCGGTATGGATTTATGTGTCATTTCTGAGGGGAGACAACAAAGACTTTTCACGCCACCCAAACTTTCAGCCAATTTGAACCATTTCAATCCTGCAATCACAGCTTTGGCTGACTCGGCATCATCGTCTTCCAGATCAAATGATATGACAGCACCGGGTGCTTTCATTTGTTGCAAAGCAATGTCGTGATTGACATGATGGTTCAAACCGGGGTAATAAACGTTTTTAACTCCAAGTAAATCTTGAAGTGCATGTGCCACTTCAAATGCATTTTTGCAATGCCTTTCCATTCTGAGATCGAGTGTTTCGATACCACGTATAAGCAACCACGAATCAAAAGGCGCCAGTATGGTGCCGCAGGCATTTTGAATGAACTTGATCTTCTCTCCAAGTTCTGCAGTAGCAGTAACGACTAGACCTGCAATCAGGTCGCTGTGACCACCAATGTATTTGGTACCTGAGTGAACCACGATATCGGCGCCGAGTTCTATGGGTTTTTGCAATACAGGTGATGCAAAGGTATTGTCGACACAAAGCCATACACCAGCGGCTTTTGCAATTTTGGCCACTGCATAAATGTCGGTGATTTTGAGTGTAGGATTGGTAGGCGATTCGATCCAGATGAGTTTGGTGGAAGGGCTTATAGCGGCTTCAACATTGGCGGCATCGGTAGAGTCGACATATTTCACAGAGATACCAAACTTGGCATAAATGTGTGTAAATTGGCGGAAGGCACCACCGTAAATGTCGTCGACAGCAATGATCTCATCTCCGTATTCAAGTAGTTTTACGACAGCATCGATAGCGGCTAAGCCTGACGCAAATGCGAAGCCTGCTGCTCCATTTTCGAGTTGAGCAATGAGTGTTTCGAGGACCTGACGGGTGGGGTTGTTGGTGCGGGCATAATCGAAACCCTTGTGAACACCGGGGGCGTCTTGCACAAAGGTAGAGGTTTGATAGATGGGCACTGAAATGGCACCGGTGAGAGGATCAACCGGAATGCTGTGAATGATTTTGGTTTGTTCTTTCATTTTTGATGATGGTTTAAAATCGGTTATAAACGGAGGCATCACCAGAATAAAACTGTTGCCGAAAGAGCATAAAAAAAGCTCTCCCGACAAGTCAGAAGAGCATATCAATATTTGAATAAAAATTTATTTATCGTTACGCTGGATCTAACTTATCTTTCCGCATAAAGCGGTTGAATTTGGCACCTTCTTTCCACGTGAGTGGAACCAGGTTGTCAAGACTTCATAGGGTCAAATCCCTCAGTCTTTCTGGATAAGCGAACTGTTTAAGAACTCGGGTGCAAAGATAAAGTACAAAAAATCAATCCGACAAATTTATTTTTAAAAAAAATTTCGAGGCGATTTAAAAGCATCATAAAGTTTAGTAATAAATAAACATTAAAATGATGTGAATGGCAAGATTTGGAAGTTGAAAATACTACAGCAGTTTTAATCGGTTAACTTTATTTGATTTTATATGTTAAACGTGTTACTTTTTAACTAATAATTAACACGTTTAACATGAAGATCGAAAAACAACCAATTGAGCAAAGAACTTAATATCAGGATTGTTAAATCAATTCAGTCAAAAACGATAGCACGGAACACTTGTTAACTGTTGGTCGTTTCGACTAACTGATATTCTTTCTTATTCTGCTCAATGATGATTGTGTAATGCCTAAATACGAAGCCAAATAAGACAAGGGAATGCGATTGGCAAGATTTGGGAACTTTTCTAAAAAAGAAAGGTATCTTGCTGTTGCATCTTCTGACATCATTGGACTGATTTTGTTTACTTTTTCGGCATACCCCTTAGCCGTTATTTTAGCAACAATATTGTCCCATTCGATTATGGTCATTGACAGTTCTTTCATTGTTTCCTTAGAAAAACCAATGTATTTGCAGTCTGTAATGGCTTGTAAGTATTCTGTTGATGGAATTTCTTGATTATAGCTCAATATATCAGCAATGAAATTATTCTCTTCAAAAAAATATTTCGTTATTTCATCGCCCTTATTGTTGTAATAGCAGACCCTCATAATCCCTTCGGTTAAGAATATGATCTCACGTGGAATTTTACCTGCTTCATGATAGTATTCGTCTTTCTTGATGGTTTTGAAAACGACTTTACTTTTGATCAAGTCAATTTGTTGTTGGTTCAAGTTGCCAAATTGCAACAGGTAATTAATCAATGCTTCCATTTTTTATTTCATTTGGCTCATTAACATTTTGTCAAATATTTTATCGGACAACCATCTACGCATCAATAACATTGGCTTTGCCATTGCACCACCAACGTATCTAGTCTTTGGATTTTTCGCTTCAATTCCTGTCTTGATAAGCTTTGCAATAACGATTGGCTCAACTGAATTTTTCGACATTTCAGCGTACATTTTATTGATGCTGTTTGCCAAATTTTTATAATTGCTTTGTCCTGAAACCCGCATCATATCATTTGCCCCAATTTCTGTCATTTCAGATTTTGTCCCACCCGGCTCAACAACGATTACATCAACCCCAAATTGTTTGACTTCATTGCGCAGGCAGTCGCTCAAACCTTCAATTGCAAATTTACTGGCATGGTACCAAGATCCCATTGGTAAACCTACTTTACCACCCACAGAAGATATGTTTACAATTTTTCCATATTTGTTCTTTCTCATTTGTGGCAGAACCAATTGAATCAATCGGGTAGCTCCAAACAAATTGATTTCCATCAAATTTTTGGCTTCTTGCATGGGCACATCTTCCAATGCGCCATAAGAACCCAAACCTGCACAATTAACCAAAATGTCGATACGCCCTGATTCGCTTAAAATTTGATTTACACCCTGCACAATGCTTTCATCTTTGGTTACGTCCATTTCAAAAGTCTGAACACCTAAGTCTTTCAAGTCCTTCATTTTTTCAACTCTTCTTGCCACACCATATACTTTGTAGCCATTCTGTGCCAAATAAATTGCAGTTGCCTTACCAATTCCTGCCGATGCTCCTGTTACTAAAACTGTCTTTGCCATTTTTATAAGTTATTAATGGCACAAAGTTGATTCAATAAAAAGTGGAAGTATTTGTCATTTGGCAAAAAGTGAATTTTGGTTGAAATTAAGTTAAAATGTTGTAATTGGTTGGGACTTTAAGGTTAGGGAGAGGTAGCGGATTAAGCTTCACTTATTTTTAGTTGGAGCCTTGAAGGTGCAGCACAGGTAAAGCCTTGTTGTGTATCGTTTTTAAAAATTCATTGGTCACACCATCACAAGTAATCATCAAACACCTGTCCCAAATTAAAAAATCATCATAAGTAAATTCTAGTTTAGAATTGTTCCTAGTTTTAAATTTAATCATACCTCTTTTGTTGTGCGTTCATGCAGCTGTCTGTTAATTACGACTTACGTTTAAACGCAAATCCGAAAATACACTTTGTTAATTGTTGTAAAATCACTATCTTTGTCAAACCATTGATAAACAATGCTTTTGTAAATAATTTTGTTAACTTTTGATTTTGTATATATTAAATCAAAAAAAAATATTTTAAAATGTCCGAAGCCAAATTTTTGCACTTTGATTTAAAATTACTTGAACCATCTTTTGGTTCTGAATTAACTGATTTGATAATTGAATTGGATTACTTAAGAAGGAAACCTCTTGGTGGCTCAACACATCCAAAAGTATTCTTTCAGCTAAAGCATA
>DASWYG010000372.1:0-7303 GCA_036405075.1 Bacteroidia bacterium
TATATACTTTTACGGTTAAACTCGCTTCTCTCATAAATATTGTGCATCTTTCAAAAAAATGATTCAATTAATATCAACCAATATTTGAACCAATTAGGTCCTCGAGTGTAATAGCAAAAGTCAAATTCGATGAATCAATGATTTTATACAATACGCCAAAAAACCTTATCATTTTACTGCTTAATTTAACCGCCTTTAGTTCTATGGCACAAGATTCTGAAGGCAAGTTCATTAAAGATGCCAAAACAGGCTGCACGGTTTGGTTCAAACATTATTTTGAAGAAGACAGTATCACCTGGACAGGCAATTGCAAAGATGGATTTGCCGAAGGCAAAGGCACCATGACCGGCTTTACCAAAGGCAAACAAAGCGCCAAATACATAGGTGAAATGCACCAAGGCAAACCATATGGCAAAGGTGTTTTTACATTTTGGGGTGATAGGAAACTGGAGGGTAATTTCTCAAACGGCGAACCATTGTTTCTGAATCAGGATCTGCTTAAACAATTGCACAGAAACATTATTTCAAATAAGGACACCAGCAATACTTATGATGGCGACAACAATGCAAAAAATCTCTTTTATGACATCCTTTTGCCAAAAGAAAAAATAAATGGTGTAGTGATCCTCATGCCGGGCACCTGGGAAACCACCGAACACTTGCTCAGCAGCATGAATACCTTTTGTGAATTGGCACATAAAAATAATTTGGCCGTCATGGCACTTTCCATCAATCAAAGATTGACATTAAATGAAGCAATCGTAAGTTTAATGAACAGCATGATTCAAGATGCAATAACAAAATACAATTTACCGAAAACGAAGTTTGTAATGGGCGGTTGGTCAATGGGTGGATTGTTTAGTTTGCGATACAGTGAATTGGCCCATCAGGATTCTACTAAAACGGCCATAGTACCAAGAGCAGTGTTCAGTTGTGATGGCCCCTGCGATCTCGAAAATTTGTACAACAATTTTCAACGCAAACTGAATAAAAATCCCGGCCAAGGCGAACCTGCCTATGGCATTGCTGAAATGGAAAAATATTGCAATGGGACACCACAAACAGCTTTAGATATGTACAATTACTATTCATGCTTTACCTACAACAGCAAGGTGGGTGGAAATGCACAATACCTATTGAACATTCCGGTAAGAATATATGGCGATGTTGATCCGATCTGGTGGATGCAAAACCGTCATCTGGACATGTATGACCTCAATGCACTGGATCAAACAGCTATGATACAATTGCTAAATGACATGGGCAATCCGAAAGCCGAATTCATCAATGCCTATCAAAAAGGTTACAGACTAGAGGGCAACAGACATCCACATTCGTGGTCGATCATAGAACCGGTGGATTGTATTAATTGGATATTGGAGGCATTGAAATAAGGATCAATTGATCGCTTATCATCGGTTGTAGAGATTAAGGTAATTGCAAATACAGAAACATTGCTATTTCTATATTTGAACCAGTTTTTCTAAAATTACACGATTGAATCGACTGCTGTTCATACTCATGGGAATGATACTGACAACATTCAACTTATCATGCATAATCCTCACATCTCTTAAATAACTTTGTTTGCTGTAGTTTGTATACAACAAAATGTAGTTTTTAGATTTTATGCTTGCAGTAAGGCTTATATTGCCTTTATTGATCAATTCATACAAATAGTTGAAACACTCCAAATCTATAACAAACAGATCGGATTCAACATCCAACAATTTTTGAAGCAAACCTGTGTCAGATTTTAAATTGTTTAGCAAATAAGCCCCTATTTTGGCATTGACATACGGAACTTTTGACAAGAACGATAAAGCTCCGGATAAATAAATTTCATCCTTTGTGATTACAAGCAACTTTGGATTTTTCCTGTATCTAATTTTATGTAGTACCATACAATAACAAATTTGCTTGATTGAATAATTTTAATTTATAGCAGTTGTTTATTTTAATGCCTAGAATAATTACTACAAGAGGTGCTGATCAATCTATGAAATTGAAAATTAAATTCTACGCATCAAGTGTTTGATTAGAATTTACCTCACTTTTACTTAAAGATTGCGATTAACTTGTTTGGGTCTTCATCCTTTTAGACAAAGAACATAACACAATTTAAACGGATAAAAAAGCTTCAATCTGTTGTTCCTATTCTTCTTGGCATACTCCCTTAACCCATTCTAAAACACGCATACCCAATCATGCTGTTTTGAATTTTTAATTGATGCTTAAATTTTCATCAAAGAGGAATTCGACCATACTATCTTAAAAGTGTTACAGTTCCACTAAAGTGAAGAGCTTTGTCGGCAACAGTCAATTTAACGATGAAAACATAGATGTCTTGCATTACCGGTGAACCTTGATAATGGCCATTCCATCCCAATTTAGAGTCATTTGACTCAAAAATCAACTCTCCCCATCGATTAAAAATCTGCATGTTGAAATTTTTCATTTCTACAAGACACTTAGGAAAAAAAACATCATTCATGCCATCACCGTTTGGTGTAAATGCATTGGGTATAAAAACGTCCTTCAGAAATTCTATTTCCAGGTTTTTAACCATTGTATCCGAGCATCCAAAAGAATTGACTCCAATTAATTTTATTGAGAATTGTCCCTCAGTTTTAACGAGCCAATCCGGCCTTTTCACATTATCCAAAGAAACACCATTAAAATCCCATTTGATATTGGCCAATGCATCGCCATCAGTTCCTTTGGGCCAAAAAACAAACAATTGACTGGAATCTGTTTTGAATTTAACAGAGTATGCAATATCAAACGAAGGTTTAGGATGATGTATGACCTCTTTATTAAATGTAACCTCATCAAGACAACCATTTGCTCCTTTTACCTTTACAGTAATTGGAACATTGTTGCCCGGAATCTTCACCGTTAAACCTTGTCCGGAGTAGTTATTGTTATCGACCACCCAATTGATCGAACTAAGTTGATTCAATACACTTTTGGGAGAGATTGAAAAATAGGTACTCTCACCCCAACAAACAGTATCGGCATTGATCGCGAAATTATAATTCGAATCTACATAAACGAACAGATCAAAAGTGTCACCGCAGATCCCAAGTGTATCACAAATCAAAGTCACTTTGTGTTTCCCCGGTTCATTGAAAGAAGTCACAAACTCATCATCAGATCCACTGAAAACATTGTCTTTTTGCCAATTCATATTGTAATTGAGTCCATTCTTGGATTCTAATGGCTTAAATTCAAATTTGTTGGTTTTGAGACAAGAAGAAATCACATTGGATGTAAATGAAGCATCAATTACTTGAATTACTTCATTACGCAAACGGAAGGTATCTATACAACCATAACGATCGTAGGCTACAGCAACTACTTTATACTTCCCTACAGATTGGTACGAGTGAAATCGCGAAGTTTCCCAAAGTTGATTATCCCCGAAATTGAACTTGTATGTATAATCATTTCCATTATCCAATTGCTTACTCACAACTTCAAAAGAATTGCCTTTCAAACATTGCATGTCATTTGGAAATGAAAGTAACACATTGGGTTTACTGTATACTTTAATTCGCCTTGTTATCGTATCCGGGCAAGCTCCATTGAGCTTTGTGATCAATTTTACATTAAATAAGCCGCCTTTAGAAAAAGAATGCGACATACTGATGCCATTGTAAAAAGTACCGTCACTGATTTCCCAACGAAAGTCCTTAGGCCAGCAACATAAAGTATCTATTGCTTTAAAACTGAATTTATTTGAATTTTCGCATGAATCAGTTGATGTAACTGAAATGTTTTTAGTCCCCTTTTTTAAGAAATCTGTGACAAGCCCAATTGAAGTATCCGTGCAACCATTGTAATCGGTTACGATCAAAGTATAAGACCCCGGTTTTAAGTTTGAAAGAAATGAGTCTGTACTCGAAAGGTTTTTCCACTTGTAAGTATATGGTTGACTTCCTCCTATTACTTTTGAAACCAATTTACCCTTCTTTATACTGCAAGTGTCTTGTGTCATGTCAAAACGAATTTCCGGTCTTTTGAGTTCAACAACAATGTTGTCGAGGAAATTTCCCACTGTGATATCATTGCCTGCAGCACTTATGGAATTGAATCTTAATGAGTAATTGGTAACCGTACCTAACGGAATCTTATAATTAAACTTGTAGAACTTCCAATTGGTCTTTCCGGTAGATACTGTATCAAGTACAATATATGGGCCATTGACAGGGCCAATTGAAACACTCATTTCATCTACACCTGCCCTACCTCTGTGCGAAAACCCGATGACAATGTTTGTACCTGGTTGTGCAACAAAATTTTGATACAAGGATGACACTTCATTGGCATTTAGTTCAATAAACTGTTTACCACTGAATGCCTTAACACCATAGCATCCGGAATTCCAAACTTCAATTTTGTTGTCACTTGCTGTCGTTTTCCAACAAGGAACCAAATCACCGTCAACAAAATTCAAGGTTGCAGGAAGTGTAACGGTCGAATCCTCAAAGTCAGAATTGCATAAGAAGTTACATTTACCTTGCGAAAACATGGTGCTGTGACAGCAAAGTAAAAGGCCAACTATTGACAAGATTTTTAACTTCTTCATCCAATTTCTGACTAAGAGAACTCTCGTGTATTTGTGGTTTTAGAAAGGCTTTCGTACGCCGTTTACAAAGATGTATTTTCCTGAACTTGACTTTTTCCAAATGATGGCCGTCAAATAGAGATCTTTAGTGGAGTTTTGATCCCAAGCTCTGAAATTGGCTCCTGATGGAAGAAGTGTTGATTTATTTAGAGTGGTAAATGCGATCTCTGAATTGATGCACTTGCCTGCCGGAATCTGTCCGGAAACAACAGGATTTCCAAACGTTTTACTCAACCCTTTATCTATCCCATCTGTTATAACCCCATTGCTGATCGGCCACCAACGAATGACATTGTCGTGAATATAAGATGCGTCATAAGTGCCTGCAATGTTTTGTCTATTGGCTACATTGTTCTCTGTTACGAACATGGAAACATAATATTCTCCACTGGTTTCTTTAAAAAATTTAGTGGTGCTTCTTACAATGAATCCATTCTGATTTTTAATGACTCCAAAATTAATATTGGCAGTTGGAGATTGAGCATTAAATGCTCTGGCATCATCTGCCATTGTGTATTCACTGCCGGCAGTGTAACCACCCTTGTTATTGACACATAGGCTTGGCAATCCCGAAACTTCCACATTTTCTAAATTTAGGCCAAAACCGACTACGTGTTTTGAATAAAAAGGTGTGTCATTGCCTACTTTATACTGATAAGCGGCCAGTTCACTGTTAACACCATGCACATCCAATGCAAGTGCATCATCTCCCAGTAATTTTTCTGTGGCCTTGAAAGTTGGAAGTCCCCAATAGCCACAATGTGGACACCATGTTGCAGAAAAAATCATTAACAACGACCTTTGCTTCTTTTCGGGTTCAAACCAAGCTAGGTTATTTTCACTTGTAACGACCTCGGTTCTTTTACAACCGGCAACACTAACTAAAAACAATGCGATAACTGAAAAAATATATAATTGCTTAAACATAAAAATAAATATTAAAGCAAAGTAAAACACAAACCGTCACGTCATTTGTAAAACAAATACATAGATTGCCATAGAATTAATTCTATACAGAACTGATAACGGATCCAATAATGTTATTTAAAAAATCATTACTTTAATTTCAGACGACACGATTTGAGGAGGCAAAAAAAAACGCCAGAAAAGGGTTATGTCTCCCTCTCCCGGCGGTTACCAAATATTCACTTTATAAAAAGTACCTTGTTAGGTCAAAATTTTCAGTCTTTAAATTCAATTACATAACCTGAAACGGTTAGTGTCTTTTCAAAATACAATGGTTCAATCATCGTCCAATGTTCTTCAATTGTCTCATTGATGATTGCTTTGGAAGTTCCCTCCAATTTTGCATTGTCATACATTTGCGCACGTGCTTTTGTAAGCAGTGTTTTATTGGCTAAACCACCAATGGCAAATACATATCGCGCACTAGATGTGCCTGATACTTTGCCAATAATGACATAGTTCTTTTTCGACAATTCAACCTGTGAGTTATTCACGGTGTGATTGACTGATACTGCTTGATGAATACCACAACTTGAAGCTGTAAACACTAAAAGGATGGCAATGATAAATAGATTTTTTGATCTCATATTGTTATATATTATAATTGGTTTTCACGCTTGATTTATTTGATGTCTGTAAATTGAAATTACACTCATTGGCCCACCTTACATAGGAGCATTTGAGCTATCATTCATTAATGTTCATTCAACTCTCAACTCCCTGAAATTTAAAATGGTCATTAAAGTGAAGATTCCTGGTGCATCTACACTTTTGGTCATCGAATTTTTAAATGTCATGTTCATTAGAAAGTAAAGTAAGCAGCCAATGAAATCAATGAATGGACAAATGCTGTTGAACACCCATCTGCTTATTTTGGGCAACAATTGCATTAAAAATACTTTTATTATTTGACTACCGTCTGCTTTCAATGAAACCATGATCATGATTCAAAATTAACTGCTCCGAATTCTGCTACTTGTAGATGCACTTTATTTATATCGATAGAAATAATTCTATATACTGTTTTGCTCAATGATTGCTGAAACGACTCTCTGTTATTGAGACTGCACATCTTTATTCATCAATCTCAGTAATCATCATTCGCGGCAAGTCAAACTTTCAAGGATATTTTCTAATTAGAATGTCACTCTATTGCGTTAATTGTTGTCGGAGTAAGAATTACCGGTAACTAAGTGCAACCCTAAAACCACCGGCAAAACTTACTCAAACAATTTAACCTATTTCATTCTCGCTACACATCAATTGTACTTAATGAACTTCAACACATTTCCATCAAATTTGATCATGTATACACCCATTGGCAATGAACTCACATCCATTTCCATTGTATTGCCTGTTTTTATAAAGGTCACTTTATCGTTTTGCAATTCCCCTTTCTCACTGATGACATCAAAATGATCCACTTCTTCTAAATTGCCCACCAAAAAGAGTTGGTCCTTGCAAGGCTGTGGATACAATACGCATGACTGCTCGGCACTTGAACCATTGATGAACCTTAGATGGCTATCAACAATGGCTCCGCTTGGATCCATTACTTCCAGTTTGTAAAATCCTGATTCGGGCATTTTGTCTTTGACAAGGAAATCCTGACCATTGGTGCCAAATAAGCGCATTCTTACAGGCTTCCATTTCTTACCATCTGCAGATTTGTATAAATTGTAATACACACCTGCTTCTCCAATTTCC
>DASWYG010000373.1:0-5215 GCA_036405075.1 Bacteroidia bacterium
ATTCGAAATATCGCCTCAAGATACTTTAGGAAATCTTTTAGGAACAATGGTGATTACTGATGCTGTGAGAACCAAGTTTGTTGGCGGAACAAAATACATCACATACACAGAAAATGGTGTTGAAGGTCAAGATTCTCTGTCGTGGACTTTCAAATGGGTGGCACCTCAAACCGATGAAGTGGTTTTCTATGGTGGATTTAATTCCAATTTTGACGGTCATAAAGGAGGAGATCAAACGTTCTTATCTCAATTGAAAGTAAAGCGCAATACCTCAACTTTAATTAACAAAGTTTCGACAGAGCAAAGCCTATTTGTATATCCAAATCCAGCTTCAGATTATATTTTAGTTGAATACGAGTTGAAGGTGGCTGGAAATGTCTCTATCGATGTGTTTGACCTGAATGGTAAACAGGTATTGACATTGATGAATGCATCGATTTCTGGGGGTAAATTCAGTAAGAAATTTGATATCAAAACTTTGGCTGATGGTCATTATTTGGTTCGGATTAATGTCAATGGCACAATTACATCCAAACAAATTAAGATCTCACGGTAAGTGTAACCCTCCCAAAAATCAGATCAAACTTTTATAACAAAAAGTTCGACATTTCGCCAATTGCCTCCACCCTGAAGAAGAAAAAACCCTGATAGCAATATTCAGGTTTTTTTTTATGCAATGACTTCAGGGTTTTTACGCTACAGGTTGAGACCCGTAGCTTGATGGCATGCAAAAGGTCATCGGTTCGACTCCGATATTCTCCACTAAACTGGCACAATTGAAATTTATTTCGATTGTGCCAGTTTCATTTTTGTCCAAACCCCTCTTCAGATGAGCGATGTAGGAAAATAAAGGATTTATTTCTGAGGTTCGACACTCATCATTTTTCTTGTTATAGGTAATTCCCCCGGGAAAGATGAAATTCTGAAGTCTTACTTTCGTATTGTATTGACTGGAAGTCCACAGGGACGTGAGGTTTCGTGAAAAGACAAGTAATTCATCAACCGATTTTTCAAGGTTCGACACTTTTTTTGAGTAGCGTTCCAATTGATTGTTGATTTCAACTCTTTCTGCTTTGAATTTATCCGAAAATTTCACGAACTGTTCCCTTGATATTTCTTCCAAAATGAATCTTTCCTCTAGTCTGTCCAACTTGGAATTGACTTCTAAAAGTTGTTTTCTGATGAGTTGCTCTTCGGTTTGTCTGGTTTGAAGATGAGAGGACAAATTAGACAGGATCTCACGTTTCATCAATTTAGATAATTCTTGAGAAAAACTAATCTGGTAAGGGGTGAGCATCCCTACAAAATCATCGTGCATCTTTTTAGCACTCCTGTTATTGCAGCAGCCTACGGTTCTGCACTTGTAATACCAGAGGTTTTTCTTCTTAACTATATAACCCGGCATGGAAGCCCCACATTGGTCACACTTGACAAAATTCTTTAGTGGGATTTCTTCATTTTCATGCTTTACCGTGTAACCATGATGGTTTCCATCCAGGATATCATTGACTTTCAAGAAAATCTCCTTGCTTACCATAGGTTCCTGTTTGCCTTCTATGACCTTGCCTTCCAGTACTGGATGTGTCAATAAACCACAATAAAACGGATTTTTCAATAGAGCCGATATTTTCTGGTGGTAGATTTTTATGCCGAGTGCATTTAACCTATCTTTTATTTCTTCAATTGACAGGTTTTCTTGTGCTTTCCATAAAAAAGCATTCTTTAGTAGCTTTCCTGTCTGGTTAAGCACCATTTGCCTATTTCTTCCAGTGCCAACAACATCATATCCCATCGGGACACGATAACACCATTCACCCCTTAAAATGGCTTCCTTGACGCCTGACATACATTTCTCCCGTCTTAACTGATTGTCATACTCAGAGAATATATACTGGATATTCTGTTGCAAACTACCACTTGGAGTTGTTGAATCTGTCGGCTGAGTGACAGATACAACCAATACCCCTTGTTTCCTGAGCTGCTCAGTGATATAGATGGCATTGGCTCCGCTTCTTGAAAAACGGTCAACACTGTAGACAATGATAAAAGAAACTTTCTCTTTTGACTTTTTGACAAAAGAAAGCATCTTGTTAAACTCCTTTCTCTCATCAGTCTTAGCACTCTCATAGGTTCCGCCAAAGCTACCGACAATACTGTAATTGTGTTTTAATGCGTACAATTCACAGGCTTTTTTCTGAGTCGTCAGGCTCATGTTGTTGTCTGCCTGTTCTTTTGTCGATACCCTTGTATAGATGACACAATTGTTTGTCGATGCCCCTTTAGCCAAGTTTCCTTTGGCAAAGGTGCTGAATTTATCAAGTATATAATTGTCTTTAGTCATTGTATTTTATAGTGTTTTTGTTTACCATTCTTTTCCAGTGAATTCATCCAAACATTTTGCCGAGAGGATATCGCAAAACATATTTAATGAACTTAGCATTTTTTGTGCCATTTCTTCAGACATACCTTCAAACTCAGGGCAAGAGCGCAGATCTTCAAGTGTAATATTTTCTTTTCTCAAATTCAAACTTATTTTTTATCGGTTGGTGTATTTGTTTCTGGCTTCTTTGAACCTTTCATCATGCTGTCAATAATGGAAGCGGCACTAGCAATTCCCAAAATCCAAAACAGAGTTTTGCTTGTCATAGGTTTTGTTGGGACTATACCAACGGGTTCAGGTTTTTTGAATTTTAGTTTTGGCAAGTTTATTTTCTGGGGTGTTACTATTTCTTTCAGCTTCTGTGATGCAAAAGCAGTTGCTAGTATGTCCATTGATTCTGACTCCTGTTCTTTGTCAATGGTATCTATAGATTCATTTTCTTTAGAACTTATCTCTTCTGGTAATGATTCTTCTGCACCTTGCATATCATTAGTCGGAATGCTCTTTTCTGTAACGTTCTTTTTTCTGCTGATAGGATTCTTTTCGTACAGTGGCCCAGAAAATATGTTGATTTCAGTCATGGTATTGAATCTTCCTGAGTGGTAGGCTACTCCAGCTACAACCTTGATGATAAAATCGCAGTTGTGAGTAAGTGCCTGATCACCTTTGAAATTGCCTCCCTTGGTGGCCTGAACAATGGAAATGAAAGATTTAGTTGGATTTTCTTGTTTTACCAGTTCCAAGAACTCATTATCAATTCCTGCATTGTTGATTGAGTCAATGAATACAAAGTCGCAAGACTTGGATGGTAGATACTCCCTGATGGATTGCCTGTCCTTGTTTTCTGCAAATGTAACCTTGCTACCTCCTATGGCTTTAATCTTTTCCTGTAGAGTAACCGATTCACCCTCCTCGGCTGCAATGTAAACTACATCCCCAAAATACTCCTGCAAATAGTCTGCAAAGCGGATTGAAAAGTTGCTTTTACCACCTTTGGGTAGTCCCCAGATGATAGCAGAAAACAGTTTAGATGGTTTTCCAATCAGTTCCAAGAATTTGCCTTCAAATTCCAAAGAATCAAATTTCTTTTCTATCAGCTCATCACCTGTAAATTCTTTTACCTTCTTTTTTTCAGCTTGAAATTCATCGATAGTATTTCCTACAGTTTTTTCTTTCATAAAATTGAACCTGAATACCTTTTCCGAAGCGGGTTCGGGACTATTTGAAGGTTCTATTCTGTTTTGATTGCCATTAAGATTCATTCTGACTTCTTTAATGTAATCATAGGCCGTTGTTCTACCTATTTCCAGTTGTTTGGCGATCTGACCGTAACTCATGCCAGATTCTTTTAGCTTGTACGCTTTGATTTTGATATTCATTTTAAATAATTTGCTTGTTTTTAGTACTAACACTACTAACAGCCATTAGAAGGTGTTAGCATTGTTAGTAGTGTTAGTATTGGTTTTTAAGTTGTTTTCTCCGGCTTGTTTGTCCAGAACCCGTTTGACTTTCATCTGGTTTATGCCTAGTCTTTTTGCGATTTCATATTTGGATATTGATGGCTCTGAGCTTCGAAGTTCCAATATGAGCATTTCCGTTTGATCAGTCTCATCACTGCTTGGTAAAGACAAATGATCCCTTTCTTTACCAAAACCTGAGAATTCAAATCCGAGAAAATTGAAGGGTTTGATTATTTCGCACAAGATGACATTATCCGAGTCAAATACCACATCCGTATCCCTTGCCTTGATTTGCTTGATGTATCTCAAGGACCCATCCCTATGACTCTTGCCAATGGCAAAGATGCTGTCAGCGAAATTTGCCAAATGCTTACTTCCGGCCATATCATTGATGCCAATGGGGTTGAAAGGACTTCGTTTAGGCGTATGCGCCAAAATCAGCAGGGAAAGCCCATGCTTCACTTTGAGTTCTTTAAGCCTTTTCATCAGCGGAAGGGCTTCCTTTGCAGATTCTGTCGTTTCAGTCTTTAGCCAGGTCAGGTTGTCAATGATAAGTACAGTGGCATTGTAAATACCTACTGCCTTCTCTATGGAGGAGAACAATGTCTTTTCAAAGTCGTCAAAATTGGTGCAGTCAGGATTGATGTCTATTCTAAGGAAACGGTCATCAAAATCATAGTGGCGGGTATAATTATCTGAGTATCGCTTTTCAAATTGTTTCATGCTCATTTCAAAATCAAAATAAAGCACGACCTGTTGGTAAGCTTCCAAACGGAATCCTCTTACCGGCTCTCCCCTTGAAATGGAATCTGCTATCTGAACGGATAGAATGGATTTGCCAATATTGGTATCCGCAAACAAAATACAGATTTCTCCTTCATGCCAAAGCTCTGAAAATAACATCTTGGGAATCGGTTTCAAGCTGGCAAGCCTCATAGTTTCACTTGCGGAGCGGATGTTAAGAAACTCATCAAATTCCACTTCTTTTGAAAACGACTTCAGATCTTCTATTTTTTTAAGTCTAGTAAAGTTCAGTGGATTCATTTAATGTCAGGTTGATGTATGAGAAATTGTTTCCTGTCGGTTTAGTTCTGATGGTGACATGATGGCCTGAGAGATTCGTATCCAATGCCTCAAGTCGTAAAATCTCCTTTTCCAAAGGACTGAGGAAATGACTTCTGGATTCAAGCATGGAATTATGAACGTCTACAAGGTCAGAAATCAGACTATTTTGAAGATCAATGTACTCTTGCCTAGAGTCGTGTCTTTTGCAATAAGATTCCAGTTTCAGGGACATGACTGAAATTACCCTTTCAAGTTTTGAGTGACTCATCAATGTTTAAAAAGGGGTTTAGGGTGAATGGAATAATAAATG
>DASWYG010000374.1:0-6577 GCA_036405075.1 Bacteroidia bacterium
TCATACAACTGATTTTCAGGTAAAAGTTAATTACAGTAATATTCAAAGGACAATTCAATATGGTATATCGAACTATAATACCTATTTTTTTGATTCAATAGACGAACTGATTGAAAAAGTCGGGTTGTCTCCTCAACAAGAAACCATTCTGCCAAAACAAATGCGATGGGAATTTGTTCATAAGGACAACTCTGATTTGAACATTTTATTACCTAGCAACCCTAACCCGATTTTTTTCAGAGGACAAAATAAAAGGTATCAACCATGTTATCCGACGGTTAGTCGAAATATAACAACTCATTCTTTGACACTTCAAAATCTCACGCCTGAAGAACAAATCTCAATAATAGTTAACCTAGTCAAATCGAAATGGTTTGGTGATTTACTTGAAGAAACTCCCCAATTTCAATGGTACAAAGAGCAAAATATCTGGATCGATAAATTGGCATTGGCACAACACTACGAATTACCAACAGGCTTGATAGATTTAACTCAATCTATTGATGTCGCTTCTTTTTTCGCTTGTTGCAAATACGAAAATGATTCTTGGGCCCCCATGAAATCTGGTGAAGGCGTAATTTACATGCTTGACTGGAGATTAATGCCTATTGAAAATAGAAAAATTAGTGCCATCGGGCAACAAGCTTTTCCTAGACCAAGTGAACAATGGGGATGGACTTATGAAATGAATTTGAATGAAGATTTTGATTTACTTCCTTTTGTTAAAAAATATATTTTTCTTCATAATGAAGAATCATCAACTAAAGTATTAAATAAGTTTTCTTATGGTAAAGACTTATTCCCTGATGACCCTCTTTTTATTCTTGCAGATAAAATCAAAAAATCAAAAGAACTGCCTTCTCAAATTATGAATAGTATATTAGATGATTTACTCAATGATGAAAAGGGATTGAAAGGATGTTCTAAAAATGAAATTGTAAGAAGTATATCGAAGCAATTTGCTATATTAAGTGAAATTAGATTACTGGATGAATCAATAAAATCGAAAATGCAATCTTTATGGGATTCCCAAAAGGATGATTTTATGAACAAAATAGGTGGTGTAGGTTTCAGTGTAGTAAGAACAATTAAAAACAGAAGTTAACCTTACATTTGCAATATGCGTAGATTTGTGCGCCACAGAAAGTTTTGTAGTAGCCTAATGTTTTGTTCTCCGCTTAAACATTACTGCTCCAAAACCCGCCCACCGCAAAGCCCGAAACATTATATGCTATTTTCAAACCAGAGAACAAAATAGAAAGTGATTGCCATTGATAACATAATTGAACTAAAAACAAACTCTAAAACGGAACGACTTTCGTTTTCTACAAGATATTTGGTTCAAATAAACTTCACTTTTGACTTGACCGTTCTGGCAGATAGTTATGGCGGAACTTCACATTTTTGTGTTAGAAGACAACAAATAGAAAAACTATGCTCTGACCTAACTGAAATGAAAATCAGATTGTCTGGAAATACAAAACTTGAAGACAACGATAGTGATGCAAGTGTAAGTTTTCAAATTAAAAGTAATGGACAAGTTATAGTGTTTGGACAAGTTGGTGGTTCGCATGAAGACAATTATGTGAAATTTAAATTCAAAACAGATCTAACTTGCATAGAGCCGTTAATTGAAGACTTTTATAAATTGTTGAAATACGAAGATCCCATAAATCTATATGAAACTATTGACTATATTTTATGGAATGAATGGGACCCAATTGGTATTAATGATATTGGACCAAGAGACGAATACCAAAGTTATACACCTGTAATTTTTGAACTAAAAATTAATGGATCAGATATAGAATTAATTGCAAAGACACTTCACAAAATAGAAACTGAAACAATGGGATTATTAGGAAATTTCGAGCGTTGTGAACAAATAGCAGCAAAAATAATTAAACTAAATTGACAAACAAAATGGCATAAAGCAAGGGCTTGAACGCAAGGCTGATTGAAGTGTTCCTGAAGCCTAGCCGCGACAAGTCCCTCATTATTATGTATAACGATAAAACAACAAGAGAATATGTTCGGACTATATAAAAAGACAAGCTGGAAAATTGAAGGAAAGCCATTTGACTTTTTTCGTCAAGTCTTTTTGCAATTACCCGCCGAATTTAAATTTTTATCTGACTGACTTGACAAAGGTCTTTATAGGAGGATTTCTGTAAATCATTCAATGAAAGGTGATTTCTATTCAATTGGTTTTGACCCTTCTCAATCCGACAATTCAATGACTAAAGGCAAGCATTTTGAATTGGAAAATATTCTTATTAAACAGGATGGACAAGCATACCCTTTAAATATTACCATTTATGAAGGACTTTGGATTGGTTTTGAAATTGAAAAAAACATATTGGACTTTAACAACTTTCAAATTGACATATCATTATTTAAGAAAAGTAAAAGCAAGTTGACCTCAGATACAAAAATCGAAAAACTCCTTAGCGGTCTGACTTGTGAAAAACTTGAACTGACAAACCTTGGAGAGTTTGATGTTGATGGTAAAACTTATTACCAAATAAAAGACCTTGAAGACGGTAACTACTTAGCAATTGACAACAAGGGACAAGTATTCGGACTATTGCACGACCCATACAAAATTGAACTCATTAACAAATCAGTCAAACAATTTATTGACGATGTTAATAATGGACAGTTTAACTTTGATAATTATCTAAACAGTAAGAATGACAAAACATAACAGCACCTACATCAAAGATGGGGTTTCGTTTTCCAATGACAGTTTTGTGCTAAAATCAGTCACCTTCGCCAAGCCGCCAAACGTTAGCACCAACTTTAAAAAGATAACAGTGAAACTATTAAATGAACTTGACACCAGAGCAACTACTTTTGGATGGAGTGAAAATTCTATCAACTTATCTTGAACCCTTAGGTTTTCATTTTAAACTTTTAGGGGCAGGAAAAAGTTCAGGCGGAAAATTTGCATTTGGACATTTTATTTGTGGTGATCGAGAAGTTGAATTGCATTTTCGTTGGTCGCTGGGACTTGTTTCATATAAAGCTGGCAACACCATCTTAAGACACGAGGATTATATCAATCTAATAAACAAACTGGGACAAAATAAATATCCAAATTTTTCAGAAGATCCCTACGATGCTTTTAAGTGCTTAAAGTTTGACTTGGAAAACTTACTGAAAGACTTTTTTGAAAATGACGCAGTCCAATTCCGAGAAAAAGCCCCTGAGAAAGCTAAAGAAATTGAAAAACAGATAGAAATAAAAAACAATGCTGATTTGAAGAGTTATTCCGGAGACCAACGAATAATGGACCAAGTAAAAGTTGAGTTTAGGATGGGCAACTACCTAAAAGTTGACAAACTTAAAAGACAAATTCAACACCCAGACTTATTGACATCTACTGAGAAGGAAATATTTGAGCTAAACGACAAGAAGAAAAACGCCCTATAACATGGGTTTATCTTAGTTGCTGCTTTGCAATTGCGTCAAGTGGAGGGTATAGAAGCAGGGAGATTTGTACTTTTTAGATTTAAAGTGTAAGTTTATCCCGAACTTGCAGAACTTCGAATTCGCCCAATTGTGTCAAACAAGGGGGGAGCTTTGCAGTAAACACTATTGGCTACAATGTAACATCAAACAGTCTGGTATGAATCAATCATTGAGTAACGACAAATTAATTGTATCTCCTATTAATTCACAAAAACTAAGCATTCAGTTAATGCCCTTATGTGTTAGATTTACTTATTTATTCACAATACCTTTATTTGAAATATGAGTTTACTGGATGCCTCACACAAAGAACTAAAAGACGCTGTCAAAAATGGTGATTTGGTAATATTTGCTGGAGCTGGTATTTCTAAAAATGTTGGACTACCTCTTTGGACAGAACTTGTATTGAAAATAATTGAACGCATAAATACCAATAATCCTTATTATGGAGACACCTTAATTTCAATTTTTAATAACCAATCTTCAAAAAATCAAATTTTTGATACTCTAAATTATATTGAACGAAATAGTTTAAAGGACTTTGTAAATCAAATTTTAAATGAGGAGATTTTTGAAAAAGGGAAAAAGCTAATTTCAGAGAACAAAATTCTTCCGCTTCACTCAAAATTGTGGCAGTTATCAAAAAAAATAATCACTCCAAATTACGATACATTGTTTGAGACTTGTGACGAGTTTAAAGCTTTAGGACTACAACCAATTTCAAATAAAAGCATTTTACACCTAACCGGTATAACTAAAGGTTCAGCATATCTTTTTAAAATACATGGAAACATTAGCGAGATAGCTGACATCGTTTTTTACGAATCTCAATACGAAAATCAATACAAGAATGAAACTGCAGTAAGAACCAAACTCAAAGAGCTAGTTGCTAATCATCCCATTCTTTTTGTTGGAACAAGTATGAGTGACCCTTACATAAATGAAATTATACATCAAGTCTGTTCAATGTTTCACGGCACAAGTGCTAAGAATTTTATTTTAAGCAATGACGAGTTTGACACTGCTGACATTATAAAAATATCAGGTGACCCAACCAACGATCTAAATTCATTAATTGATGAATTGTTGAGTTTAAAAGGAGAAAAGCCAATACCGGTTATACCATTTACTTCAAATAGAATCAGGACCTTAAATTATGCAATAGACGAGTTCCACAATAAAAGTATGTTCCCAAGTTTACAAGAATTTGAGAATGGAACGATTCAACTTAATGAACAAATTTTTAGTTATGCAAAAAATAGATTTGAAAATAAATTAGGCCCAATATTATGTCAAGGCAGATGGTCAACTGGTAAAACAGTTTCAACTTTACGGATAGGTCTTGAACTTAACAAGCATGGATTTAATTCATATTATCTTGACCTTGCGGACGATATTGCAGGGCAAGAGGAATTTATTCTCAAGAATTACTTGCACAAAATTTTAGAAAAATCTGATTCAGACAAAGATGTATTTATTATAGACAATGTTCATCTTTTTCCCGAACACACCCATCAAATTGCACAGTGGGCTATAAAAGCAAAGCGCAATTGCATTTTTGTAGGCAGACCACTCTCAATTCAATTTAAAGAGAACCGTTTTTACTACCCAATTTTATTTGAAAGGCAAGAGTTTGGTATTGATAATGAAATTGAATTTGAATATGAAAAAGATTCAAGGGGTGTTTTAGAAGAAGCGATTACTTCTCCAAAAATTGTTTTTACACCAAGCGCGGATTATGTAAAATCCATTTTCCAAAGCAAAATTAACTCAATAGGTAGAAGTGATGAAATTCAAATAGCCGACATTCAAAAATTTGCGGAATCAATTTCATATAATTTGTCTTTTATTTCATTCCATGTGAGTAAAATCAGTCCCAATACAGTAAATATTTACGAAACAAATTACAAGTTACTTTATGCTTTTCTAGATGAGAAATTTTGTTTGTCCGAATTCTCAGATGAACTATTTACCATCGCTGCATTATCATACCTGGACTGCAAAACAGATTGTGCCGCAATTTTTGTGAACGATAAAGTAAAACAAGCTCTTTTCAAAAGCAAACAAGAACACTTGTTGGAAAGAAGAAATTTTATTTATGGAATGCACTCTGCAACAGGTAGATTGATTTTGGATGTTGGTATTGAACGAGGATTAATTAGAACAACTGACAATAATATTTGCTACAATTTTTATTCGGCATTAAGGTTTTTACTTGAAAGGTATTTGCTGAATAAGCCATTAAATATTTATGAAGTTTTCTTTGGCTTGTCAAACTATGAATATGAAGCAGAAGGAATTGAAGATGATAAGACAATTGAGGAAGCAAGAGAACTCATCTATTATTTTCTTTCTAATCCTAAACTCAATCATCATTATGCTGACATTATTGTTCACAGAACAAACTCCCTATTGAAGTTTGGCTTTTTTGTAAAAACTTTCTTAAAGCATAATGTTGAACAATCTATAATTCACACTGTAATTAACGAAGAAACAATTACCAAATTAGCTGCGACTTTTATTAAATTTTATAAGGAGAGACATGGAGGAAATTTCTATATCTCCTGGCATTTTAAATATGTTTGGGCCATTCTAAGAAAAGCCGACAAAAAATTGTCCGAATTGTATTTGGAACAATTTCCTAAAGAAGCAATTATTCAGTACACCTCAGTTTCAATCGGAACATTTTCTTCAATTTTAGAAATGGCTTTATACCACCCTTTCATTGATGAATTAATATTTGCAAATAGATCCGTAATTATTGGCGATAAAGAAACATTTATGAAGAAATTCATGAAGAGTAATGAGATAAAATTAATCTTTTTAATGAGAACGGTTGTCAAGATGTCAAATGGCAATTTTAAAAACAAAAATTTACTTGAAACCTTAAAATCACTGATCTCACCAGAGGATTATAAAGATTTTGTTAAATCACTTTCGCTGATTACGATTCATTCATTTGTCACAGCCAGACGAACGCTAGGTAGAGATTACTATGATCTTCTTCAAAAAAGTTTTGATAAAAGTTTCATATATAAACTTTGCTATGACAAACCATTGGCAAAAATAAATACAATAGTTTCTGAATCAGGTTGGGAAAAAT
>DASWYG010000375.1:0-4218 GCA_036405075.1 Bacteroidia bacterium
TTGCATGGACAATTCTCATTTTCACCCAACTCTCTCAATACCACATCGTCGATGTAATAGTATATTTCATTGATGATGTCAGGTGCCAATGTATCCGCCTTAAACACTTTAAGGGATCTGGCATCTGTAAAATTACTGAAATAAATGTAGTTTTCACCTCCTTCAGCTTCTATTGTACCGCTGAATACCATCCATTGCTGGCGATAACCCAAAACCAGTGAAGGATGAGATTGAAGCACTACACCCAATTTTCGACCTTCTTCGCTGTTTTTGAATAATTTTTCTTCATTGCTCAGCACCACTGAAATACCATTGAATGCAAATGAATTGTCTTCCTTTAGCTTCAGTTTGAATTGAAGACAATAGGTTTTATCTGCTTCAAGAGGCATTTTAAGTTTATTTCTCAAAACTTCAAAATTGACGCCTAATACCCTGAAACCGGCATAGCAGTTTCCTTTCTTTTTAAATATATCTGGTGTTTCATTTGAACTTCCCCAGAACATAGCATTTTGATCTTTTGCCATTGCAATCTGTGCCGTGAAATCATCGGGAATGCGATCAGATGCCATTTCAAAATTGCCATTGTTGATGAGGTTATCTGTAGAAATAACAGAATATGGCTGAATGTTGAGCAATGATTTTGACAAAGGAAATCTTTCACTGAACATCGAATCAGTATCGAATTCAGTCAATACAGCAGCCCTACCAATTTTGGATGCAGCTACCAATTTAGAGGGTTCGCCGTTCAGGTTGATTTTTAATGCCGTTTTGTATTCAAACTTCAATTGTCCTTTCGACTCAACCACATACAAATTGCCCAGTGTATCCGAACTGGCGCATATTTTATCCCCTAAATAAACATAGCAACCGGTATCCAAATAAACAGTACTGATCACAGAACCTAAACTGTATATCCTGGTCATAAAATGTACACCATCTTCATTGTAATATTTCCACTCCCCGTCTATATAAGAAGCATCATTTTTGAGCGTGTATTTTCCTTCGGCAACCTTATTCCCTTCAATCCCAAAAAAGATCCAATCACCAATGCGCAATGAGGATTTATAAGCAGTTCCGTAACTTGACTTAACTTTTATTTCTTTAGACTCTCCTTTTGCAATACAATTGCCGTCCTCATCATTGACACATTTTTTTTGAGCGTAAATGCTAAGCGTAAAAAAGGATAATAATAGAGTAATTAATATTTTCAATGTTTTTCAGAACGTAAAATTAAAGAAAATATTATAACTATCCATTAACAATGACCAATCGCCATTTGCTGGTTTCAAATTTTCGTTTTCTTGTAAAAGCATAATTGGGTACTATGAATATACCTGCTACAATGGATTCGGTAATCAACCATTGTTTAAAAGTTTGTTGTTTGAGCAATAAATCGGCAGGTAAATAAAGTACATTGAACAATGCTGTCAATCCAAAATAGTCGAAGTAACTCAGAAAATCAATGTTTTTTATTCTTCGCCTGGAAACAGCTCGAATGTCATTGAATTTTATTTCTAAAGTATCTTTTAAGTAATTGGTATTGATCTCTCTTTTGTATTTCCCTCTTTTTTTGAAGTACTGAGTATCACTGACTACTTTAGTTGCAAGCATAAACAAAGATGAATCAGAATATCCCAGCACTTTATTGTTGTAATTGCCATTTTCAATGTAAACCTTTATATAATCATTGATGAAAATTTCTTTTTGAATACTGCTGTCTTCAATGAACTGAAGTACCAAACGCTGTTGAGCAAATGCACCACTTACTTGGACAAAAACAATAATCAATAAAACGAGCTTTTGTGTTTTCAATGTCAAATACTTAGTTAAACAAATTTAAAATAAATGTTCACTTTTACAAGAATTCTACTCAAAAGTAAATTATCATTCCATTAAAGTAATTTAAAAAACAATTAAAATCACTTTATGCACAAACAAAGCGAGGATGAAGGTTGTTTGGAAGATTGTATTTTTCACTATTATTGCTCTATGAAACTCACTTTTTGCGGTGCTGCAAGAACAGTTACTGGCAGCAAGCACTTATTGACAACCGATTCCGGAAAACAAGTGCTTTTGGATTGCGGATTGTTCCAAGGCGAAGGGCATGATACCCTTCCACTGAATAACCATTGGGGGTTTGAACCTCGGGATATCGCTTATGTCATTTTATCACATGCACACATTGATCACAGCGGATTGTTACCAAAGCTTTACAAAGATGGCTTTAATGGTAAAATATATGCAACCGCAGGCACCATTGCTTTGTGTGAAATCATGTTACTAGACAGTGCTCGTATTCAGGAAAGCGATTTGAAATACATCAACAAACGCAAAATCGAAAAGAAGGAAAAACCTATTGAACCTTTATACGATGAGGAAGATGCCAAGCAAGTATTGGACAATATGATTGAATTGCCTTTAAATGGCAAAAAAAACATCGACGATGAAATTTCAGTAAGCACTTTTGAAAGCGGACACATAATAGGCTCAGTAGCTCTTTTTTTAGAAATAAAAAGACAAAATGGAGAAGTCGTAAAACTGACATTTACAGGCGATATTGGCAGAAAAAACGATGCCATCCTAAAAGGTCCTGCGCCATTTCCTCAATCAGATTACATCATTTGTGAAAGTACTTATGGCAACAGGTTACATTCAGTTCAAACAGATGTTGAAGAGAAATTATTGGAAGTGGTACAATCTACCTGTATTGAAAAGGGAGGTAAAATTGTCATTCCGGCATTTAGTATAGACCGCACCCAAGAAATTATATATGCACTCGACCAATTGGCTCATGATGGCAAATTGCCCAAAATAGATGTATATGTTGACAGCCCTTTATCTGTGAAAGCTACCTCTGTGATGTCTAAACACAGGGAGTACTTCAATCAAGACATTCTCACATACATCAGCAAGGACGGCAATCCGTTTGAGTTTCCTTACCTTCACTATGTTGAATCTGCAGAGGAATCCAAAAAAATCAATACCAATAAAAAACCTTGTATAATCATCAGTGCAAGTGGGATGGCTGAAGCAGGAAGAGTAAAACATCACATTAAGAACAACATTGAAAATCCCAATAACACCATTTTATTGGTAGGTTTTGCTTCTGAATCATCGTTAGCAGGACGAATCAAAGCAGGAGACAAAGAAGTGAGAATATTTGGTGACTTTTTTAAAGTAAAAGCACGTATTGAAAGTATGGAAAACTTCAGTGC
The DNA here is from genome assembly GCA_036405075.1 of Bacteroidia bacterium. GTDB lineage: Bacteria > Bacteroidota > Bacteroidia > NS11-12g > UBA955 > JABMMZ01. Next base: position 3,216 of record DASWYG010000375.1, read on the forward strand.
TCATGGTGATTATAATGAAATGTTAGAATATTTACTTTGTCAAGATCCATCTAAAGTTAGAAAGATGTTTTTGGTTCATGGTGAATATGAAACTCAAAAAGATTGGGCTGTTAAACTTACCGATAATGGATTTTTGAACATTGCCATTCCTGAAAAAGGAGAAGAATTTACGATATAAGAATGAAAAACGACAAGAGAACCAAACTGTTCATAATATTGGGTAGTTTCTTTATTACCAATGCAATTGTTGCAGAATTCATTGGCACTAAGATCTTTTCTTTTGAAAATAGCCTTAACATTTCCAAAGCTGATATCAGTTTATTTGGCATGGAACATCTTTCATTTGAATTGACTTGTGGTGTTCTCTTGTGGCCTGTTGTTTTTGTGATGACAGACATCATCAATGAATATTATGGAAAGAAAGGTGTAAAACTCTTAAGTTATATTGCTGCCGGTATGATTGCTTATGCATTTTTAATGGTTTTAATTGCCATTAAAGTCTCCCCTGCCTCATGGTGGATCGAGTCATACAAACAAAAAGGAGTTCCCAATATGCAAGATGCCTTTGCCGTGATCTTTGGTCAAGGCATGTGGATCATCGTTGCATCTTTGATCGCATTTTTAATTGGACAATTGATAGATGTTTATGTCTTTCATGCCATCAGAAAGGCTTCAGGAGAAAAATACCTTTGGTTGAGAAGCACTGGTTCAACTCTGGTCTCACAATTGATAGACAGTTTTGTGGTTTTATTTGTTGCATTTTATATTGGTGGTAACTGGACTTTAAATCAAATTTTTGCAGTTGGTACCATGAACTACATCTACAAATTTGCAATTGCATTGGCTATCACTCCACTGCTTTATGTGTTGCATCATTACATCGACAAATACCTTGGAAAAGAAACTGCCGAAAAAATGATTGAAGCAGCCGACCACCAATACGATGAAAAATAGTCAGTTTTGATGTATGGAGTATCTGTAATTCTAAGATGGCATTGAAACA
>DASWYG010000376.1:0-2034 GCA_036405075.1 Bacteroidia bacterium
TATTGATAGCCTTTATGTCACTGCAATTAATGGAGATACAATTAATTTTGAAATAAAAAATGACGTGACAGGCAATACCAGAACATCCCAATTTTTAAAAATTGGAAATAAAATTAGTTTAACAGGCATGAGTGATACTACTCTGTTATATGATTTTGATTTAAATATTAATGATACTTTTTTCTTGACCAATAAATCAAGTAATGAAAAATTAATTCTCGATTCTATTGTCAGTATCAAATTAGAAAATGGCATAGACTATAGACACTTCTATTTACATTCACTTAACTCAGATCTCATCGTTTGGGTAGAAAATATTGGCGAAAAGCACCATGGATGGGACTATAGGGGATACAATATAATGGATAAACCTGGATTGTGTGCAGTTTGTTCATCAGACTCACTTGTTTGGTCGGATTCTATCTATTATTGGGATTACTATGTGAGTGGCATTAAATTAAAATACGTAAAGCCCGATTGTTCTTTTTATGAGCTGAAAAGGAAAGTGGGAATGGACGAATTGGCAGTAGGAATGAACATTTATCCCAATCCGGCTAATGATTATCTTTACATCAATGTACAGTACAATTTTACACCTCAAATTGAAATTTACACAATGGAAGGTAAGTTGATATACGCATATTCAAACGATGACACGAATTCTAATAAAAACTGTATAAACATTTCTGGTTTTGAATCCGGGGTCTATCAATTGGTTTATAAAATTGATGCAAAAGAAAGAAGGATTAGATTTGTGAAGGTGGATTGAGAACTCAGAGATAACAAAGCGCAATCACCCACTCCAATTCTCCCTGTCTAAACTTCGGTAATGAATGGCTTCGGCGAGGTGTTCGGTGAGTATGTTTTCAGAGGCGGCCAGGTCAGCAATGGTGCGGGCAACTTTGAGTATGCGGTCGTAGGCTCGGGCACTGAGGTTGAGTTTTTGCATGGCAGTTTTTAACAATTGGGCACCGGCATCACTGATGGCACAAAGTTCTTTGATGCGATTGCCAGGCATTTGTGCATTGCAGTAGATGCCCAGTTTGTCGGTATAGCGAGTGGATTGTATTTCTCGGGCTCTCATTACCCTGTCGCGCACCTGTTTGCTTTTTTCGCTTGTGCGTCTTTTGGAAGAGAGTTCTTCAAAACTTACAGGTGTTACTTCTATGTGAATGTCAATACGATCGAGCAATGGGCCACTGATCCTACTGAGGTATTTTTGTACATTGAGTTCGCCACAATGGCACTCTCTGTCGGGGTGGTTGTAGTAACCGCAAGGGCAGGGGTTCATTGCCATTTTGCCACTTGATACTCAAGGCTTCTAAACCGAAGATTTCCAAGTTATTAGCAAAGGCACCAGAAAACCCGGTGACTTTAGGTGAGAAAATCAAAAAGAGGAGAATTGAACTTGAATTATTTCAAAAAGAGTTGGCTGAGATAATAGGGGTAACTGAAGATTGTATTACTCTTTGGGAAAAAGGAAAATCAAAACCATCTAAAAGATATAGAGAAAAGATAGAAAAATTTATAGAAATAAATCAAAAAGAGCAACTTCCAATATAATGTTGCTCTTTATTTATATTTTCTTCTTTATAAATACAAATTTTAACCTTTTAGTTAGATAGGCCCAAATTTTACGACCAAAGCAACCAAGAAAAAAGGATAGCCCAGTCATGCCAATTTCTAATAAATGAGCTTTTAATTTTTCAAGAATTTCAGAAGTTAAGGATTTTGGAATTTCATAGATTGTTATTTTTCCTGGACATGTTGTTATTTCATCAGATTTTATTGTTGATTTTGTCGTATTGTTACTATACCAATTTACATGCAATGTATATGCATATATACCAGCAACATTGCTTCTAACTTTCCACTTCAATATTCTTGGTTTTTGGAAAAGCTCGACCAAGGGAACATATTCATCGGTTCTAGGTTCCGGAGTTATTGTTAAAGCACTGTTTAAATCTGTATGCACATCAATTTTTAAATATCTAGCGATATGGCAAATATCATTCTTGTATATTCTTTTTTTAA
>DASWYG010000377.1:0-9056 GCA_036405075.1 Bacteroidia bacterium
TGGACGAACGTTTCGAAAACCTGATGAATTACATTGACAACTGATTTTGAAAATGTATCAACGGTCATTTTAAAAAAGTCCGTAGGTTTGTGGTCAAATAGATTGTTTTCAAAAAAATCAAACATAGCATCTTCCAAAATTCATTCAGATCTGCAAACCGGATTTCAGACAGGGCACTGTTTTATTGCCCAAAACTCTAAAAAGAACAAGCATTTTCAGATTCAAAGTGCTGGCAATACCCTCTTGCGTTTGTTCTGTTTAGTCACAATTTTTTATCTAAATATTTCATTAAATGCTCAAGATACAACTTCGAATCTTAAGGTATTATCCATTAACATCAGTGGTAATAAAATCACCAAATCTCAGATCATTAAAAGAGAATTGACATTTACCGAAGGTGATACAATCAAAAACTGGGACCATCACATGAACAGAAGTCGTCAGCAATTGTTGAATTTGTTTTTGTTCAATCAGGTTACAATTACAATGGATTCTGGAATAGTTATGGTGGATGTGAAAGAGCGTTGGTATTATTGGCCCATACCTGAATTGGATTATGCCGACAGGAATTTCAATCAATGGTGGCTCAGCAAAGACCTAAAACGGTTGATATATGGAGTCAATTTTATGGCCTATAACCTAAGAGGCAGAAATGAGACCATGACACTTAGTCTTATCTCCGGCTACACCAAACAAGCCGGTGTCTCTTATAAAGTTCCTTATTTCAATAAAAAGCACACCTGGGGATTGCAAGTTGCTGCGGCATATAGTTCAAATCGTGAAGTGTGGTTCAAAACTGCTGATGATAAAGTGAAGTTTTTCAGAGACAATGATCAAGAACTTATTCATCAATTCAAGTCGGAAATCAGTTTCACCAACCGACCTGCATTTTATTCTTATCATCAACCTTATATCGGTTTGCGCTACACTTCAGTAAAAGATACGGTTTTAAGTGCTCAAGTAAATCCTCAATTTTTGTTAGACAGTGTCAACAAGCAAATGGAAGCATATATTGGCTATCAGTTTACTTTCGATAAAAGAGATTTTAAAGGCTACCCTATGAATGGTTGGTTGTTAAAAGCCAATGCAGAAGTCGGCAGATTTATGTCTCACAGTGTGCTATCAACAGCAGCTCTCAGACTATCGGTTTCCCAATACAAGCAATTGTCAAAGAAATGGTTTGCAGCAGCCAATTTTACAGGCCGTATCTACAGCAATTCTCAGCCGCAATACACTCGGGTTCAAGCATTGGGTTATGGAAAAGATTACATCAGAGGATATGAATTGAAGGTGATAGACGGCAATCATTTTGCTTTGGCAAAATTGGAAATCAAATACAAATTATTTGATCATACTTTACCGTTCTTCAAAACATTGAAAGGCTATGAGCAATTGCCGGTAACCGTTTTTCTGACTGCGTTTTCCGATGCGGCTTATGTGAACAACAACGATAAAAAAATGGCAGAATTGAATCGCAATTTATTGCCCAACAGTTTTCAGCAAGGTAAAGGAATAGGGGTCAATGTGGTCATGTATTACGATTATGTTGCTCGCTTGGAATATTCTTTTGACAAACAAATGAAGGCTCGTTTTTATCTGAGTTTTGTGGCTTCTATGTGATATTGACTTTATTCAACAAAAAAAAATAGCTCCAAGGTGGGCATTCTCGCTATTTTGATAAAGACTTGAGAATACGTTGCCAGGAGCTGATGTGAATGCGAAAATACAAAAAAATCATTAATTGCAATAAAAAATCATAAAGTATCTAAAAAACAAATTTTATGGACACTAGATTAAAATCTAATAATTGTCAGATATAAAATTACTTACAATCATTATCAAAATTTTTGAGATGTAAAATTTACATTCATCAATGATTGTTTTTTACGAATGGATTCAATGAAACACCATTTGTGATTTTGACTCAACCATGTAACCCTGTTCATCATCATTTTTTAATTTAGAAATTAAATTCTATATTTGTAAAAGTGTTAAGGTTTAAAGCCATATTGCTCAGTCTGATTTTCTTCTTTGGAGGAAGTGGACTCAGTGTAGATATTGCTCAATGCTGCAACAGTTTTACCGGTGTTTCAATTGGTTTCGGTGGTACACATCAAGATCATTCAGCATCCGAAACCGATGATTGCTGCGCTTGCCTGACTTCTAAGAAAAAGAAAAGAGAATGCTGCGAAGACGTTGTCATCCAAACCGTCATCAATCAGGTATTAAGCACTCAAAAAACAATTCAGAACCAAAAGCAAGTGGACGTTCCACTTGTGCATGTCTCATCATATTTGATTCCAAATGTTGTTTCTAACAAGGAATCAGAATTTGGTTTATCTTCAAAAAACATAAAGGAGCAAGTCCCCATTTTGCTTCGAAAACGCGTATTGCAAATTTGAGATCTATGGAATCTTGATTGATTCCTGAAAGACTGTTTTGTACAGTCTACACACCACATTGTCCCATGTGGTATGAAACTCTATTTGGACAAACGCAATGATGTCGCGTAAATGACATCAACCCCAAAATATTATTTAATAACACCATGAAAAAAAGAATTTTAATGATGGCAACATTTGCTGTCCTTGCCGGTAGCGGCGTATTGTATGCATTCAACTCAAAAACTGAAAAATCTTGTGCAGGCTCATGCTCTAAAGCAGATGTTTGCTGCAGTCAAGGCGCATGCGAAGATGCATGTACCTGCGGCGACGAATGCACAGGATCAGGATGCGATTGCGGTTGCTCTTGCTGCGAATAAACCATTTAAACATCTCTATTGTGTTATAAAACCCAATAAATGATGTCTTGCCTGATGCAGACAGGTTGACTAATTTTGTCAACCTGTCCTCATCGGGTTTTTAAATCAAATAAAATAAAAATGAAAAAAATATTTATACTATCCATACTTTCAGTGACCTTGCTTTTTTCTTGCAAAAAAGAAACTACCACAGACACCGTTAAAACCGAACCAACAGACGGTCAATTGAACATCGTATTCAACAACATGGTTGGCGATCAACCACTGGTATTGAATCAAATGAACTATACCAATGCTGCGGGTAATACATACAGTGCTTCTTTGCTCAAATACTATGTGAGCAATATTCAATTGCACAAGAAAAATGGCAGCAATGTTTCCCTCAGCAATTATGAACTCATAGACGCCGCTGATGCTGAATCCTGTAAAGTGCTTACCAAAACCCTTGAAAAAGGCGATTACGACAGCATGACATTCTATATTGGTATCGATGCGGACAGAAATCACAATGGTGCTCAGGATGGCGATTTAGACGTGTCCAACGGCATGTTCTGGACCTGGAACACCGGTTACATTTTCTTCAAACACGAAGGCACTTACAAAAACAGCAGCAATCAAAACAAATCCATCATCTTCCATTATGCAACCGATGATGCTTTTGCTAAAGTAACATTGCCAATACAATTGACCATCAATGGCAAAAAAACAATGCACCTTAAATTTGATTTGAACAGCGTGTATTCATCACCTGTGAACATCGATTTCAATGTCGACAACAACAGACAATCGAGCTCATCAGCTGATGCAATTTGGATGGCCAATTTGAAATCCAATTTCGGGGATGCCTTTACATTCATGCGAGTAGAATGAGACACTTATCATTTAGATCCAAATTTGTTCTTGCACTGCTCATCGTTTTATCTGCAGTTGCATGTCGCAAGATTGTTGAAGTAGATGATCCCTCCGGTCAACTGACACCTTATACACTCAACTTGCCGGCCGGATTTCCAAACATGAAAATTCCTGCAGACAATCCTTTAACAGTTGAAGGCATTGCACTGGGTAAAATGTTGTTTTTTGATCCCATTTTATCGGGAGATAATACCATGTCTTGTGCCACTTGCCATAAGCAGGCATTTGGTTTCACAGACAGCAGCAACAGGTTCAGTACCGGAATCGACGGTTTAAAAGGCAATAGGAACTCAATGCCATTGTTCAACCTGGCTTGGTCAAAAGGGTTTTTCTGGGACGCTGGCGCCAGCAACATGGAATCACAAGTAGTAGGTCCAATTGAAAATCCATTGGAAATGCATGAAAATTTGGCCAATGCGCTTGCTGAATTGAATGCACATGCAACTTATCCTGCCTTGTTCAAGAAAGTGTTTGGCGGCGATAAGATCACCACTTCAATGTTGATGAGAGCCGTTGCTCAATTTGAACGAACAATGATCTCCGGCAACTCAAAATACGATCAATATGTGCAAGGAAAAACCTCCTTGTCTGCATCTGAACAAAGGGGCTTGAACCTTTATGTTGATATGAACAAAGGCGATTGCAACCATTGTCATGTCATAGGAGGTTTGTTTACTGATTTCGAATTGCGCAACACAGGCTTAGACAGCATTCCGGTAGATCCGGGTAGAGCAAGAATCACTCTGAATCCATTGGATTCAGGTAAATTCAAAACGCCAAGCTTGCGCAACATCGAAGTAACTGCACCCTATATGCACGATGGTCGATTCAACACCTTAGAAGAATGTATAGAGCATTACAACACCGGTTTCAGGTATACATCCAATTTGGATCCCAATCTTGAACACACTGTAAAAGGCCGACTAAGTCAAGCAGAAATCGCTGATCTGGTTGCTTTTCTCAAGACTTTAACCGACAACGAGTTTTTAAATAACCCGGTTTTTAGGAAGTAAGATATTACTCGCTTTTTATTGGTTTGTATCGTCATAAAAAGTTTCCATCATTCATTTGAATTGTACCGATGTCAATGGTACTCTAAAAACCATTGACATCTTTGGTACAGTGGTCGTAATTTGTTGAGGGATTCAATAAAAAAAGAAGAAGGATTTCGATTCAATTTAAGCATTTATATTTATTGAGCGCTTTGTTTTGGGCGTGCCCCTCCTGCGTCGGGTCAGGCTATCCGCTGCAAGTCCTCTTCGTCAGCCCGAGGCCGACGAATCCGGGCTATCCGCTACTATCCTTCACGCAACTTCTTCAGCAACATGCACGTAGTGGCAAGCGCCTGATTCTTAAGATTCATTTGCAGAATCACTTCAAAGTATTCACAATTTCATTCCTCAACAAACTGTACAACAACGAATCCTGATGAATGCCATTGACATTGTAATGCTCGCGTAAAACACCTTCAAACACAAAACCATGTTTGAGTAATACTTTTTGTGAAGCAATGTTTTCTCGTCCTGTTGTGGCCTCTATTCTGTGCAAATCCATTACATTGAAACCATAATCGATCACTGCAGAAACAGTTTCTGTCATATAACCCTTTTGTTTGTCTTCTTCATATAACATGTTGTATCCAATTTCTGAACGGTTGTGAGAAATGAACCAATTGTGAAATGCACATGCACCAATAACTTTCTGACTTGTTTTTTCAATCATGATGAATCGTTTCACCGATCTGTTGAATGAGTCGTATCCTCCTCTGTAACGCTTCATTTCTTCCTCTTCCTGTTGCTCGTTTGAAATGCCAAAAAAAGCCCACATGTCTTCACGGGTATAGGTTTCTATCACGTGGTTGATTGCAGAGGTGTCAAGTATTTTTAATATCAATCGGGGAGTTTCTATGTTAGGGAAATTCATGTCTGACTTACACTTTAATGTTTAAGAAAGTTCAAAAGTATTGATTTTATTCGGAAATTTTTTTCTGGTTTCAATAGCAATGTTACATTAACCCCATTGGCATTTATTGGACCTTCAATGCATATACATTCAGTTTGAAAGGCTCCATTGTGTATTCAAATTGATTCAGTGTAAATGAAATGATGATAATTTGAATTCTTAATATGGGGCCAAATCTCTTTTTTTGCAATCGTTTCCTTTCATGTTGCGGACAAAGTTTAGAGTCAACCACGGTTCCTTGTAATTGTTTCCAGAGGCATTGAAGGTTCTATAAACATCTGTGCCGGGTATGAAAAGAAGCAAACATTACATGCAAATACAAACCGAAGTAGAACATGCTTTTTAACTCTTTAGAGTTTTTTATATTTTTCCCCATTGTTTTTGTGCTTTATTGGATGGTGTTCAAATCTTCCAGACAAGCTCAAAACATCCTCATTTTGCTTGCCAGTTATGTGTTTTATGGCTGGTGGAACATTCATTTTTTATGGTTGCTCATTGGTAGCACAGTACTCGATTATTTATACGGATTTGGTGTCAATTCTCAAAATAGAAACAAGGCCAAACTGTTTCTTTGGCTCTGTGTCATCAACAATCTGGGAATTCTTTTTGTCTTTAAGTATTACAATTTCTTCATCGATCAGATCGTCCATACATCCGAATTGATGGGCTTTGCTCTCAAACCATCATACTTATCACTCATTTTGCCTATTGGTATTTCTTTTTACACCTTTCACGGCATGTCTTATATTTTTGATGTTTACAACAAAAAGCAAGAGCCCATTAAGAAGTTCACGGATTACGCTGTTTTTGTCTGTTATTTCCCTTTGCTTGTTGCCGGTCCTATTGAACGTGCAAGTCACCTGCTGCCACAAATACAAGCCAATAGAACCTTCAACTACAAGCAAGCGGTAGATGGATGTAAACTCATACTTTGGGGCTTATTTAAAAAGGTGGTGATAGCCGATAATCTGGCCATGGTAGCGGATAGTGTTTTCAATCACCATCAAGACCACTATGCTTACGCATTGATACTAGGAGCCATTGCCTTCAGTTTTCAAATTTATTGTGATTTCAGTGGTTATTCTGATATCGCCATTGGTACATCAAAATTGTTGGGCATTGAGTTGCTTACAAATTTCAGGTTTCCATATTTTTCAAGAGACATCGCCGAGTTTTGGAGACGTTGGCACATCTCACTTTCTACCTGGTTTCGCGACTACATTTACATCCCTTTGGGTGGTTCAAAAAGAAGCCCACTCATCTCGGTTCGAAATGTTTTCATCATCTTTTTGATCAGTGGTTTTTGGCATGGAGCAAGTTGGAACTTCATCATTTGGGGTTTCTTGCATGCTTGCGGATTTTTGCCTCTCTTGCTTCTGAACAAAAACAGAAAAAATGCCAGTGACACAGTGGCTCAAGGCAAGGTGTGGCCTAGTTTTAAAGAACTGTTTCAAATGATGTCTACGTTCTGTTTTGTTAGCATTGCATGGATATTTTTCAGGGCCAAGTCCATTGATGTGGCCATACAATACATTGTGAACATGTTCAAAGGAGTCTTTAAAAACCCGGGTCAATTTTTAACACATCCATCGCAGTTGAGTATCTTTGTTTATATTTTACCATTGCTTGTCATCGATTGGTATTTGAGGCACAATGAGCGCGAACTGAGGACACCTGCATCATGGGTCAGGTATCCCGTATACATTGGTTTGTTTGTAGTGGTACTGCTTAATTTGGGTAAAAAGGCTTCATTCATTTATTTTCAATTCTGATATGAAAAAGTTCTTAAAAAAAACCTTCATTTTAGCATTCATTCCTTTGTTTGTATTGCTGTTAGCTGCAATCATCTGGGACCCATTTAAGGTCTTTTGGAACTATGAAGATTACTATGCCAATACAGTGATAGACTCCAACAGGGAATTGGTTTGCAAAAAAATGTTCCTGAGCAAGAGTGATCACAAGAATGTAAACGCATTCATCATTGGCAGCTCAAGGAGTCAGGCTTTTAAGGTCAAAGATTGGATGGGTGTTATGGCGGCCAATGGTCAAGCAAATTTGAACGGATTTCATTTTGATGGCAATGATTTGGGCCTGTATCGGATGAATCATTTGATCCGTTACTTGATCGATCAAACAAATAAAATAGAGCACATATTACTGGTACTTGACCATTCAAGTTTCAAGGAAGTTGGACCCCGTGAAGAATTGTTGTTCAAGGAAGCTCCAGGAATTTCAGAGGGAACGGGTTTTGATTTTTATTACACCACATTGACATCCAGTTTAAACAAGTATTTTCTGATGGATAACATTGAATATGGATTAACAGGAAAGTACAAAGAGTCGATGGCCAGGAGTTTACTGAAGCTGAAATATCCTGCCACATCCGATGTTCAAACCGGAGACATTTTCTATGGTTTAGAGAGAGAGATAAAGGAAGATTCAATGAAGTATTACAACACATTGATGCAAAGAGGGGTGTTTTACAAAAGGGAAGTGGGCAAAGTGAGCAAGCCAATGTTAGAAAAGGAACAGTTGAGATTGTTGAATGAGATCAAGACAATGATCACAGAGCATCAGATCGATTTAAGGATAGTGATATCACCTTTATACGACAACATAAAATTCAATCCGCAAGACAAGAAAACGCTTGAAATCTTATTTGGATCTGGTAAAGTATTCGATTATTCGGCCAACGAGCAGTTCACGTCATCTATAGGTAATTACTATGAGAATTCACATTTCAGACCCGAAGTTGCCAGGCAGATATTGAAGCTGGTTTATACGAAATAAAGGTTCTTGTTATACAAAACATAAGAATTTGATTTGAAGCTTTAATAGCTCTATTCTTGAGAATTGGGGACTTAAAAATGATATCAATGAGGAAATTTTGTTATCTTTGGATACTAAGCTTAAAATGAAACTTCAATTCCTCTTTTTCTCTTTTATTTTATCATTTCTATTGTCAGGTTGCAACCAATCTGAAGTAAGTATTAACAAAGAGAATTGTAAAAATCCTGGGCACTACAACAAAGTTCAGGTCTTTGTAAGGTCGGGGTCAGGTATTGATAAGATCGTTGCAGGTACAGATACTTTTTATTGCAAACCTTATGATCCCGTTCTTGAGTTGGATTTTGATTTTGAGTCAATAGCAAATGATAGTTTGAAAGTATTTAAGGAAGATGAAATCTGTACCATTACGCAAATATCAAATACACACCCATCGGTAGAAATTAAAACCAATTGGTATGGGGGAGTGGAGTTGTGTTATTGTTGTGAAACAAAGGCGTTTGATTGAACTTTTTATTTCCTATTTGCTTCATCAATGAAACCAATTATCTTCGTTGAATTAAACAGAAAATGATCATGAAAAGAACATTGTTGGTGTTTGTACTTGTTTTTGCCTTTGTTTCAATCATGGCGA